>JAKLJW010000002.1:0-216867 GCA_023150935.1 Candidatus Binatia bacterium
GATCGCCAAACACCCCCCGCACTGTTGCCAGCGGACGGGCTCCAGCAAACCGATATGCGTCCTGCAGCCTTCGCGGTTGGACCATCTCGACATCATGCCAAGTTTCTCGTGCTCCTCGAAGCGCTCAAACCCTTGTCCCGCGCGGGCTTCGGTTACTATGCACCCCATTTTCTACCCACACGAATTCCTGAAGACCCTGTCTTATGTTGAGCTCAACATAAGCCAAGCCGAAGTGGGTCAATTCTGACGAGCGCTGAAGCGTAGACGCCGAAGCAAATCGAGTTGTCGATTGCCCTGCGCAAGACATCGAGCGGGATTCGCTTGGCCCATTACGAACCGGCGAGAAACCGATGGATGACCTCGATCTGGAGGCGCGATTTGTCGGTATCGACTGTGATGCCCTGAGACTGGCTCAGGCCGACGACTCTACGCTGAGAGACTCTTGAAACCCGGGAACCGCAGCAAAGGAGCAACCGCCATGGGCGGCTAACGTCTCCGGTGAGCCGAGGCGGGGTCACGCCCGCATCGCGTTCGGAGGAAGCCGCCTCGGCTATGGAGAGACCGCTCTTTTGACGCTGCCGCTGCAGGAGAAGGCTGATCATTGCCCGCGCATCGGTCGAGCTGACCTCGAAATCGTCCTTCCCAACCGGATGCACGGTCACGGGAAAGTCCTTCCGGTCCACCATGGTCTGAAACCAGTCGGCGATCATGTCGAAGGCCTCCTTCCGGCTGTGGCCTTGGGTCAGGGCATCGAAGACCGGCACCTCAGCCAGCCACCATCTTCCATCCTTGCAGAGCTTGCCTTGAAATCGCATCGTCAGACCTTCCTCTCGGCGCGGCTCAAGATTGCCTTGGCGAGCTTCTCATTGACCTCGGCGTGACGCGGCAAGGCTTCTTCTTACGTTCCGTCTGTCCATACATCCGCCAAGCTTCGCGGGTTAACACCTTGCCCCACGGTGTTGGTTGCGCGGCGGGGATCGCTCCGAATGCCGAGGACATGTGCTCGAACCTCGCATGCGGTCCGTAGCGGGCTAGCCCGCCGCGCCGCGCGGGTCAACACCGTGACCGCAAGGCCGCCATCGGAGCCGATCCGCCGGGCTGACCACACTGCGTCCGCGGTTCAACACATGAGTGGGGCTCATCGTCGTCGTCATGTCCTCGCCGAAAGGCTCGGCCGCGCTCTCGCAGCCGGGGAGCCGCGGCGGCAACCGCGCCGGGGCCACTTCGGCTGGCTTCCGGGTCCGACCGACTGCTACAAAGCCGCGCGTGCAGGGCGAGGACCGCAGGTGGTGGGTGCTGGTTGCCGCGGCGCTGACCCTGGCCACGGTTGGTAACTGGGAGACGCTGACCGACGACCACCGAGCCTTTGCCGTCGGCCTGCCGTGGTGGTCGAGCGCACTGACCGTCCTCGGACTGGCGGCATGGCGGGCCGACCGCCGTCAGCCGCGGCCGGATCGTCCGCCCTGGACGCGCGCCGACAGCGTGGCCGTGGCGGTGGTCCTCGCCGGCGCCGCGTTGTTCCGCCTTTGGGGCATCGACCGTTACCCGCCATCCGCCGGCTTCGGTTTCGAGGAATATCAGACTGGCGGCCTGGCGTTCAGAACCGTCCAGAACTGGTTGGCGCCGACGCTCGAGTTCCCGCTGACGAACTTTCTGCCCGCGGTCAGCTTCCGCGTGTTCGGTTTGTCGGGTTGGGCGTTGCGCGCCCCGTTCCTCGCCAGCGGCATCGTCGCCCCGGTGTTCCTCTATCTCGCTCTGCGCCGGGTAACCGCGCGGCCGGCAGCCTGGGCCGGGGCCATGCTGCTGGCCGGCAACCGGTGGGCCGGGGCCGCCGCCCGCTTCGCCGACGAGATCTTCTTTCCGATCTCTCTCGTAGCGCTTGCCGCGTGGCTGTGGGTTCGGGTGCTGCAGGAGCGTCGTCAGCTCGGCGTCTTTGCCCTCTCGTTGGTCTTGAGCGACTTCTTCTACGCGTACAGCGGCTACCGAGGGTTGCCGCTGATCGTCCTGGCTGGCTCGGCAGTGCTCGCGGTAAGGCGCCGCCCGAACCGGCCGGCGGCGGCGCACGACAGGCAGCTCTTCACAATGGCCCTGGCGGTCTGGGGCGTCATGTTGGGTCCCGGGATCATGACGGTTCGAGCCGGAGAATCGTCTCTTTTTTTCGAAGCTATACATCGGCATGGGGACGCGTGGGGGAGTGGGCATTTGCTGGCAGAGCGTGTCGCGGCGGCGGTCGCACGCCTGCGCCTGGGCTGGGGGGTGTTCGCCCTCGCCGGCGACGAGTTCCCCACCGTCAACATTCCGAACGAGCCGATGTTCGACCCGATCACCGCGGCGCTGGCGACACTGGCGGTAGGCGTCGCGCTGGTCCGCCGCGATGCCGGGCGCCGTTTGGCACTGGCGGTCGTGGCCATACCCTTCTTCGTCCTTGCCCTGATTCCCGCGAACTTCAACGTTTCGCGCTACTTCGTCCTGCTGGTCCCGATCTTCTTCCTGCTGGGGTACTTGTTCGACGACGTGCGCCGCTGGCTGGGCAGAGGGGGCAGCGCGCTCCCCATTGCGCTCGTGGTGGGGATCGTCGGTCTCAACTTCCGCGGTCTGCTGCGGGTTATCGATAGTCCGGTCGTCCAGGCATCGTTCGGGTCGGGTGAAAACACGGTGCTGGCCGCCATTCACGCCGTGCCGGCCGGCAGTCGTGTGGTCCTGCTGACGGTCGACGGCAGCAACGCCTTCGAGCCGTCAGACTATCTCTGGTTGACGGTACATGCGCAGGGCGGGCGGGCGGCTTCGCTCGATGCCGCGTTGCGGGTAGCGGCGGAGGAGGGAAAGGCCGTCTACTGGATCACGCAGGGGCGGGCGGAGGGGGCGCTGCTGCCGGCGCTGGTCGCGTCGGTCTGCCCGGGGGCCAGGTCGAAGGTCTGGCCGGCGGCGACGCCCGAAGCGACCGTCGGCGTGAGCTGGATCGAACCGGGCAGCGCCTGTGGCGAACGGCCGGCGCAGGGGTTGCGCGGGGTTTATCGCGTAGTCGAGTCAACCGGGAACGAGCGTGAGGTAAGCCAGATCGACCCGGCGCTGTGTGCGTACACGATCCCATGGTCGCTGGGGTGGGAACTGCAGGATCGGCAGATCCAGAGTCTGCACGTGGAGTGGCAGGGCAGAATCAGTCCAACGACGGAAGGGGAGTACCGGCTGCGCCTGGAGGTTCAGGGCGCACGTGCGGCTCTGCTCGTCGACGATCGCGAGACGCAGGTGGACGGTTCCACCGAGCAGTGGACGAGCGCTTACTTACCGGTGACCATGGCCACCGAGCCGCTCGCCCTGAGGATTCGGCTCGACGCGCAGGCGGGTAACACCCCGCGTGTACGGCTGTACTGGACGCCGCCGGGAGGAGAGGAGCATCTGATTCCGCCGAACCGGCTCCAGCCGGCGCGGCAGGGGTAAAGAGTGGGCTCACGTCGGTCGACGTCGTCAGCCCGCGGCCGCCCCCGTCGCCGCGGGGCGCAAAGGCCCCTGTCCCGCGGGCGTCCGGTTGTGGGAGGCCCCGCAAGGCTAATAGGCCACCCGGGCCTCGAGCGCACCGGCGTCGTTGGTGAACACTACGAGGCGCGACATGCAGGGCATGCAATATACCCGATCGCCATCGCGCAGGGCGCGCGTCGAGCGGATTACCACTTTGCACACCGGACAGAGAACCTCGTTCGGCGCCAGCGTGTCTCCCGGACCCTTCCACTTCCGGTAGAAGCGGCGGTATTTCTTCGGAACCTCGTCGAACCCGGTGTCTTCGAGCACGTACCGCCGGCCGTCGCCGCCCTCAGCCGGGGCAGTATTCCCTCCCTCCAGCGGATCGCGCATCACACGAATCCGAGGCGTTCGACCGTCTCGAGATACGCGCGTCCCAGACGACCCTGCTCGTCGGTCGCCACGCCGATGGTGCGGACCGTTTCCTCAAGTGTCTCAAGGACGAGGTGGTCGAGCTCCTTCTTGACGTGAGCGATGCGGGCCCGGATATGCGGCGAACGTTGGAGGCGTCGGCCGAGTTCGTTCTCCCCGAAGCCGACATGCCGCCGTTCGTCTTTGATCACGCCGGAAAGGATCTCGCGGGTAATGGGGTCAGCCGTCTGAGCGTGGCTGTGGAACACCGCAAATTCCAGCGATTCCAGGATGACGTTCTGCGCAAACAACGCCGCCTCCCAATCCTTGCCCGCCACCAGTTCGAGCAGGCGACGGCGGAACACCTGAAGGTTGCGGCTCGCCCGCCTTTCCACCTCTGCTTCCGGATCCGTGACCCCGAGATCCAATAGGCGTTGCAGGAACACCTCGAGGTGACGACCTTCGTCCACCACCTGCGTCGACAGAAAAACCTTGCAGAGCCGGTTGGGGGCGATGGCGACGAGACCGCTAGCGCCCTCGAGCGCCGCGGTCTCGCCAACGACGTAATTGCACAGGACGGTTATTAAGCGTTCCCGGTCGACGTCAGGCAGCGGAACCTCCGGGGTGTCCGCCCGGTGACCGTGCGTAAGACCGGATAGATATCCCTCGACGGCCGCAAACCAGAAATCGAACGAGTGAACCTCCTCGAGGAACTGCGCGGGGTCGAGGTCGTGGATGTCAGTCAGCGCCGGCACCGGTGTGGCACGAGTCGGCAAGGCCGCCTCGTCCTCACGGACGCGACGGCGTCTGGTACGCCAGGCCGATGCGCTCGAGTCTTACCTTGAACTCCTTAAGAACGGTTTCCGAGAGGACCTTTTCTATGTCCTCGGGCTGCATCTCCCGCAGTTCGACGCCGTGCCACTCGGCAGAGATGCCGCGCTCGCGCGCTTGTGCGCCAAGCTTTTCGAACTCCGGCCGCGCCCGGTTGTTGCGGAAGAGGTCTGCGAATGTCGCCAGCATGTGGTAGGACATGTCCTTCTGCAGCTTCTCGACCTCGGCTTTCTTCTCCGGAAACTCCTTGATCAGCGAACCGATGCGGTTCTCCCCGAAGCCGACGTGACGCCGTTCGTCCGCGATCGTTCCCGAAAGGGTATGGGCAAACTTCGGGTTCATGCCCTGGTTGAGCGCGTGCATCATCTCGAAGACGCTGAACGCCATACCTTCGAGGACGATGTTCTGCCCGACCACACCGGCAACGAAGTCCTTCTTGTCGACTTTTTCGAGGAGGACCTCGGCGAACTTGACCAGATTCTTGTTGGCGTACTGAGAGAGCACACCTTCGAGGTCTTCCTTGCGGACCCCGAGGTCGTACAGCCGCTGGGAGAAGATCTCGACGTGGCGGGCTTCGTCGAGCGTTTGCGTCGCGAGGAAGCGCTTCGAGCCCTCGTCGGGGGCGGCGTTGATCAACCCCGAAGAAGCGGCCAGGGCGCAGCGCTCGCCGACCACGAGTTGGACGGTGGCGCGAATGGTTTCCTCGCGCAGGACCGGGTTGGAAAGGAGCAGCTCCGGCTCCTTCTCTTCGGGCGGGTGTCCGAACACGGTGTTCTCGAGGTACCCCTGCGGGCACGATTCAAGCCACTTCTGGATTGAGTACGCGGACAGGAAGTCGACCATCGTTAGTCCCTCCTCGGTGCAGGATGTGCCATTGCCGGAAGCGGCAACGGAGCGCGTTAATGATGGCGCGGGCAATATCAGAAATGCTTCACGTAAGAAAAGAGGGGGCGGACGATGTCCGGGGGAGGCGGCAATTTGCGGGTGCGGTCGGACCTTCGGGCCGGACCAGCCGAGGGGCTACCATGGATTCGGCGGCGATCTTGGGTGGAGGCCCGAATGCGACTCATCTGCGATCCTCGCATCCGCGGAAATCGCAGACGAGCGCCGGGTGATTCGGGAAGATCCCTTTGTTGAGGACACTGCCGGTCGGTTAAGAGGTTAAGAGGACCTCCGCCGGGCAAACGCGGACCGTCACGGCGGCGGCGTCAAAACCGCTTGCCATTTGCCCGTTCACGGTCACCCGAGCGAGCGGGCCGGCCAGCGGAGGCTGCAGCACCAACCCGCCGGGTGGCACGGTCAGAGCCCCGCCCACCGACACCACGAGCTTCGACACCCCCGTGCGGCGGCAGTGCAGATCGAGCGTGCCGTAAGGCGTCGGCAACCCGCTCACCCCGACCGCATCGCCCGCGGCCAGCCAGTCAGCGGGGATGCCGCCCGCCATTACCAGCGCATCATCGACTCGCCTTTCGTAAACAAAGAGACTGCGCAACGCCAAGACGTACTCCGCGCCGATCCACGTGTGCGGCACGTCGCCGATGTGTCCGGGACTGCGCCGGTCACGCCACGAAATCTCCGGCCATTGCCGCCACGCCGCCGGCCGCCGATCGGCGAGAAAGAAATCGAGCAACTCGGCCGCGTCGGCGCGCCGCCCCAGGCGAACCAGTGCCCCGACGATGCGGATCTCGTACGCCGAGTAGTTGTTCCACTCCACGGCCCCGTCGCGGCGCTGCCGGAAACCCTCCAGATACCGGTCGAAGGTACGTTCCAACGTCTCGCGCGGCAGGTCCTCCACCGCGTCGAGCAGGCCCACTGCGTTCGCAGTTGCCGTCGGATCGAAGTCGGCCCATTCCACCGATCCGGGTACGTAGTCGATGCCGCGATCGGCGATCGTGCATGCGAGCGAAGCCCGCACCGCCGCTCCCAACTCGTCACGTCCCGCGCCGATGCGCCGCGCCTCGTCGTCCTCGCCCAGTATTGCCGCCATCGCCGCCGCATCCCGATACCCCTGCAACGCCCAGAAGTCGTCCCAGTACGCGTGCACGGGATGGGCGAGGTAACCCTCGTGACTCACCGATTCCGGCATCAGCCCACGTCGGGCCCGCACGGCCGGAGCCTCGAACGCCGGGCCCAGCCGCGTCGCCCTCAACGTCTCCAGGTAGTCGACCGCCCCGCGCACCGCCGGCCACATCTCGGCCAGAAACGTCCGGTCGTGGGTAAACCGAAAGCATTCCATCGCCGCGAAGATGAACTCGCCGTGGCTGTCGTGCTCCGCCAGCCAGTCCGGTCCGGTACGGTCCACACAGCATGGCACATTGCCGTCGGCGCGCTGAAACGTAGCGTACCAACGCACGAAGGCGCACGCCTCAACACCCCGGCCCAGACGCAGCAGGGCGGCAGCCATGATCGCCCCGTCGCGGATCCACGCGCGCGTGTATCGCCGCGGCCCCGGTTGCAACGCCGCGCCGTCGCGATTGACGAGTACTTGCGCCGCCGCCGCGCGCGCCGTGTCGGTGGCCTCGCGAGCCGCGTCTGGAACCGTAAACGCCACTCCGCCGAGCCGCTCCCGCCAGTCACCAACGACCGTACCGAAGACCCGAGCCCCGTCGATGCCGCGCGCGTCGCCGACCGTCGCCGCCGTGGCGTTGCCGAACGGAATCGCGAGATTTACGTCCCGCGATTCTCCCGGTGCAAGATCGACATCGAAAGCCAGGGCTCCGGACGCGTATCCGAACGGGTCGTCGACCTCCGCGCGCGGCGGCAAGTCACACCGGACCAGGTACGACGTCACCGACCCAAGTTCGAAGGGCGCCGCGCCAAATCCGCGCGCCGCCGTCAGCGGGACAATCGCCCGCTCTGCGTCGATCCACACCGCCCCGTCACGGTACGAGAGCGTGCGGATCCGGCGCGCACCGCCGAGGTCGCCGAAGCTCTGCCACGGCGGATTGACCTGAAACGGCCGCACCGCCACGAACAGCGTCGCACGCCGGCCGGTGTTGCCACGGTTGGTGACTCGGTAGTGGACGCATAGCACGGGCGTCTCACCCGCACGCGTCGCGCACGCCGTGGTGTCGAGCGAGAGATCGCCGGCAACCCACCGCGACGCCGGCACCGGAATCCAGCCGTCCACAAGCGCCTGCGTAACGGCGACGTCGGCCCACGTCAGGAGACGGTCGTCCACGAACAGAAACGGCTCGATCGACGGCGAACCGCGATCGAACTCGATCAGCCCCTCTTCGTTCATGATCGCGCTGGTCTGTCCATCGGGAAGCCCGATCGGTGTCCAGTAGCTCTGCTCGCCGGCCAGCCAGCGCGGGTATTGCCCGCGCGGTGCGTCGCGGGCGACGTGTTCGAGGAACGCCGTGATCGATCGCGAGAACTCGAAAGGCTGCACGTCCAGCTTAGCGATGCCGCAGCCACGATTCGTCGCCGCCTCCACGCCGAGGCGCAACCGGCGCGACTCCGTCCCGGGGAGATAGACATAACTGGTGTCGACTCCGATCGCTTCCGCCGTGTGCACGGTCGTCCAGCGGGCGCCGTCGTCGGATGTCTCCACCCGGAAGGCGCGCACCGGGGCGGACGTGTCCCAGTGCACGACGAGGCCGCCGTACTCGCGCACCTCCACGAAGTCGATCGCCAACCAGGCGGCATTCACGCCGGGCAAACTCCGCCATCCGCGGGTGCGGTTCTCCTCCAACGCCGCGCCCGCCGGATGGTCGGGCAGCGCGCTCGAAGCCTGCACGACCGGGGTGGACCGGTAGGTGCGGTCCACCCATCGCAAGTCGCCGATCCACACGGTGCCCGCCCCGCCGTCGGCGCCCGCGGCGATCGCGAATTCGATGGCGCCCAACTCGCGCAGGACTCCACCGCCCGCCGGGCCCCAGGCGAACTCGAAATCGCGACTGCGCAACGTCATCGCCTGCCACTCGGGCGGAAATGCGAACTCGTCCCAGTGCTTCCACCAGACGTTGCGGCCCGTGCCGTCGGCAAGCTTCACCTCGAAGCGATGGGGGGACGCCGTTCCGCGCAGCGAGAAGTGCAGCGCGTAGCTCTCCGGCAGCGAGCGCACGAGGGTCTTGCGCGCGACCACGAAGCCGCCGCCACCGTGGAAGTCGAAATCCAGGCGCAGTGCGGCACCGTAAACGTCCCGGTCGGGGGAGATCGTCAGTTGCGCCAGTCCCGACGCGACCGGCATCCAACCCGATACGTCGGCAAAGTCGTCCAGCACCTCTTCGGCCATAGGAAGTTGGTCGCTCCTCGTTCGCAATCCGCGCAACCGTCCGACCGCGCAATAATCTCACGTCCGCCGGCCCCTAGCCTCCGGCCTCCAGTAGGATATTCTCCCCTACCATGAACGACCGCGACTTTCGTCTGTCCAAAGACGTCATGCCGGTACGCTACGCACTGCGCATCGAAGCCGATCTCGACGCCTGGCAGTTCCGTGGCTCCGCCGACATCGACGTGACCGTAAAGCGCCCGACGGCGAGCGTCACGCTGCACGCCCTCGATCTGACGATCGCCGGCGCCGTCGTCGAGATCGGCGGTGCGGAGCGGCCCGCGACGGTGACCGGTAACCCCGTCGCGGAAACCGTGACCTTGCAACCGGCCGCGCCGTTGCAGCCCGGTTCGGCGCGTCTGCGCTTACAGTTCTCCGGCGCCATCATCGAGCGGCTGCGTGGCTTCTACCGCTCGCACAAGGACGGTGCCCGCTACGCGGCGACTCAGTTCGAAGCCGCCGACGCACGCCGCGCCTTCCCGTGCTTCGACGAACCCGAATTCAAGGCCCGATTCGCCCTCACGCTGGTCGTTCCTGACGGCGTTACCGCGATCGCCAACGGCGCCGTTCGGCATCAGACCTCTTTGCCCGAAGGACGAACCGAAATCGTCTTCGCGGAAACCCCGCCGATCTCCACGTATCTGGTCGCCTACTGCGTTGGCCCCTTCGACGCGACCCCCGCCGCCCAGACGCCGAGCGGTGTGCCCGTGCGAGTCTTTCTGCCGCGAGGGATGGCGGACAAGGGCATCTATGCCCGCGATGCCCATGCGCGGTCGTTGACGTATCTCGAAGACTACACTGGGATTCCGTATCCGTACGGCAAGGTCGACGCCATCGGCGTGCCGGACTTCGAGGCCGGCGCGATGGAGAACCCGGGGGCTATCACGTACCGCCTGACGGCGATCGCCGCCGATCCGGAGCGCACTTCCGTCCACGCGCTCAAGGGCATTTTCTACACCGCGGCGCACGAACTTACGCACATGTGGTGGGGCGATCTGGTGACCATGGCCTGGTGGGACGATCTGTGGCTGAACGAGTCGTTCGCGACCTTCGTCGGCTACAAGGCGGTTGCCGAGCTGATGCCCGAGTGGGGGCTGTGGCGCGACTTCGTCGCGACGCTGGCGCGTCCGTTTGCGCTCGACGCGCTGGTTTCCACCCATCCCATTTCGTTCGAGGTCAAGAACGCCAAGCAGGCCACGGAGCGCTTCGACGTCATCACCTACTGGAAGGGCGCCGGTGTGGTGCGCATGATCGAAGGCTTCCTCGGGGCCGAGGCCTTCCGAGCGGGAGTTCGCACCTACCTCGGTAGATACCGCGAGAGCAACGCGACCGCGGACGACTTCTGGCGCGAGCTCACAACCGCCTCGCGGCGCGACGTGGCAACCATCGCCGATGCGTGGATCAAGACCCCGGGACACCCCGTCGTTCACGTCGGGGCGACACAGGCCGACGACGGACTGCGCCTCACGCTGCGCCAGGAGCGCTTCTTTGCGGATGCCGAGGCGAGCCGAAACGTCGAGCCGCAGGTCTGGCCTGTACCGATGATCTTCGCCTGCGGAGGGCCGGGTGGGGTCCGTGAGGAGAGAGTCCTGCTGACGGCGGCACGCGCGGAGGTAACGCTTCGGGGTGCGCGATGGTGCTTCCCGAACGGCGGCGGTACCGGGTTCTATCGATTCACGATGGACGACGCGGCATTCGCGGCGCTGCTCGGGGCGGTGCCCGAGGCCCTGGCGCCGCACGAACGTCTCAACCTCGTCGACAACCAGTGGGCTCTGCTGCGGGCGGGCAAGGTATCGGTCGAGCAGTTCTTCCGTTTGGTCGATGCTTACCGGGGCGAGACGGACCGGGCCGTGTTCGCCGCCCTCGCCGATCACCTCGCCTGGCTGGGGCTGCACGCCGTCGGCGACGGCGCGCGGACGGCATTCGAGCGCTACGTCTGCGCCTACTACGAACCGGTGCTAACGGCCCTGGGTTGGGATCCGCAGCCGGAGGAGTCGGCGGACGACCGTATGAAGCGTGCGGCCGTGCTGGGTGCCCTCGGCCTGGTGGCCCGCGCCCCGGCGGTACGAGTCGAGGCGCGGCACCGCCTCGAACGCTACCTCGACGATCGCAGGTCGCTCGACCCCAACCTCGCATCGGCGGTTGCCGGCATTGCCGCCCGCGACGGCGACGCCGAGCTTTACGACCGCTACCTCGAGCGCAAGCGCAGCGCCTCCACGGATCCCGAGGAGGAGCAGCGTTTTCTGCTCGCGCTGGCGGCGTTCGAGCCCCCCGCGCTCATCCGGCGCACGCTCGATCTGGTCCTCACCGGCGAAGTGCGCGCGCAGGATCGTCCGTTTCTGCTCGCCGGCCTCCTGGGGCGGCGCGCATCGCGAGAACACGCGTGGTCTTTCGTCCGTGACCGCTGGCAGGAACTGGCGGCGCTGATGGACCCGATGTTGGTGCAGAACCTGATCCGGGCCCTGGGGCAGTTAACTGCCGAGCCAACGGCATCGGAGGTTCGCACCTTTCTGCCGCCGCGCGCCACCGAGGAAACGCGGGAAACGATCGCTCAGGTGAGCGAGCTGCTCGCCATCGACTCCGCGACGGTCCGCCGCCTGACCCCGGCACTGGCGACCTGGCTGGGGCAGGCTATAGGCGGGAGGTGAGGGGGATCGGACGAATCGCGCGGCCATCATTCATGTCCGCCGCACGACTGAGAGAACGCGAGCCGGCGACGCAGTTGCGGCCTACTGTGGAATGCGACCGGCGGTGCTGTCGAAGGTCCACACCTTGCCGGTGCCTTTGCTGTGCGACGAGGTGCCGGTGAAGGATTGGCTCGCCGCTGTCATGGCGATACTGACACCGGTCGATCCGTCGAAGCCCGGCAGCTTCGCCTTGCAGTCCGGCCCGGTGGAACAGGACACGTAGACAAAATGGTTGATGTAGTAAGCCTCTTCGGCACTGGCGGCGTTGCGCAGGTCAGTCTGGGCCATGGCGTCGAACGAACGCTGTCGATACGTGAGGAACTGCGGGATGGCGATCGCCGCCAGCACCCCGATGATGGCCACCACGGTCAGTAGCTCGATCAGCGTAAACCCGCGGTTTCCGTCTCTGTCAATGCACACGAGATCCATCTCGGACCCTCTCTCGACCTCTCGCTAAGAGCAATACCGGGGCCATCATGTCAAGCTTCGTTACTGAACCGGAGGTTGGGCTTCCGTGCATCGCCGGTAGACAATTGTATCTCGACATTGACAAATTCTGCTCGCCGGCCGTTGATGCCTCGCCGGTGGCCATTGCCCGGTGCGTCTTTCCTGGGAGCCGTTGCCGTCGCGCTTCACACGGCACCTCGCACGGCGGCCGTAGACAGCCCTTCTGAACCTTGCTAGCCACAGCCCGTCATGGCGCGACCGCAGCCGATCACCACCCGCATCGGGCACCGGCCCGGGGAGCTGGTCATCACCCTGCCTCCCGGCTGGGAGTTGCGTTTGCGGCGTGTGCTGCGAACGATCCTCGCCGACATGCCGCAGGAGGTACGAGTACGGGGCACCGCGGCGCAACTGCGTGAAGCGCGGGCGCGCGCTCGGCGCAAGCGCATGCAGGCGGCGATGTGCCAGTTCGTGAGCGACCTGGTAACGGCCGACATCGTCGGCAAGGAAGTTGCCCTGGCAACGCGCACGCGTTTCGGCACGCGCAGCGGTTCGCTGCGCGAACACGTCGCCGCCATTTTGCGCGAGGTTGCCGAACGCAAAGCGTAACGCTCAGTCTTCCGTGTACCCCAGAACCCGCAAGTGTTCGATCGTCGCCGCGCTCAGGCGAGGGGCGGCGATGCGTTCGCTTCCGCGCACGATTGCCGGCCGGCGTGTGTTGTCGCGGCGCGCCGGACCGTCGCGCAGCGACGGGACCTGACTGCCACGCGGGACCGGGACGCAGCTCCTGCGCCTGCCCCTTATCTGCCGCGGGGCGGCAGGCGCCGCGCGCGCGTGCTAACCTCAATGCGGCAGAACCTTCTGATCGAGGACGAGAGGAGAGTGTCCATGTTTCCATCCCGCGTCGTGTCGCCCCTGTTGCTGGCCGTCGCGTTGACGGCCGGCTGCTCGACGGCCGCGGATCACCAGCGCCAGCTCGGCTCCGCCGCCGACCGCGAGATGACCGTCGGTCTGGTGCAGAAGGAAATCCGCAGCGGCCTTACCGAGGACCGGGTCGCCGAGATTCTCGGCTCGCCCAATATCGTCACCCGCGACCCCGCCGGCCGGGAGACCTGGATCTACGACAAGATCGCCACCGAGGCCTCGTACTCGACCAGTGCCGCCTACGGCACGATCCTCGTCCTCGGCGGGGGTACCGACGCCGGCGCCACTGCGACGACGCAGCGCACGCTGACCGTGGTTATCCGCTTCGGCGCCGACCGCCGCGTCGAAACGTTCTCCTATCACGCGAGCAAGTTCTGAGGCGGCGATCGATGTTCCGGTTGCGTTGGTGGCTGCTCTCGATCGCGGTGGTCGTCGCCGGTTGCGCGCCGGTGGCGGCACCGCCGAAGACGCAGCTCGAAGTCCGCGAGTACCAGACCCGCCTTTTCGACACCGCCGACCAGGCGCTGGTCATGAAGGCGATGTTCAATGTGCTGCAGGACGACGGTTTCGTGGTGAAGAACGCCGTCGTCGAGCTCGGGCTCATTACGGCAGTAAAAGAGATCGACCTGGCGCCCGGCCGCTCCGGTACGGCCGGCAGCGGCATCTTCGGTGGCGGCGTGATCATCGGCGGCACCGGGCCCGGCGGGATCGTCATCGGCCCGCCCCCGCCAAGCGGGTTTCCGAAGACGGAGGTGCTCGACTTCACCGGCAACGTCGGCCCCGCCGGCGCGCAGACCCGCGTGCGCGTGAGCTTCCAGCGCAAGGTGCTCGACAACGACGGCAACGTGGTCAGCGTCGAACCGGTCGGCGACCTCGCGGCCTATCAGGACTTCTTCTCGCGCATGGACAAGAGCCTCTTCCTGCAGAAGGAGAATCTGGCGGGGGCCATGTAGACGGCGTGTGACAGCGTGCTCTCCGTTGCGACGAAAGTGCTTGTAGGCCGCACTGGAAGCGGCTCATGTGCGTGCATGCTGTGTCACGGAGAGCGATGCGTGTTGACGAAGGTTGCCTCCACCGTGCCTCCACGGTGCCTCCACGGTGCCTCCAGTGTGCCTCCAGACGGCGCCGGAGAGGGAGGGTTCAAACATGCCGAAGCTGACCAAGCGCGCGGTCGACACCGCGGCGCCCCGTGACAGAGAGTGGGTTGTCCGCGACTCCGAGCTGAAGGGGTTCAATCTCGGCATCGCCCCCAACGGGCGGAAGGTCTACACCGTGGAGTACCGGACCGCCGGGGGCCGGCGCGGAAGCAAACGACGGGTGACCCTCGGGGTGCATGGCGTGCTTACGGCGGACGGCGCCCGCGAGAAGGCAAAGACGATGCTGGCGCGCGTCAGGCTGGGCGAAGACCCGTCCGCCGCCCGGCGCGCCGAGCGTACCGTCCCGACCATGCGCGCATCTTGCCGCCGGCCCGGTCAAGGCCCTCAACGACCGCATCGGCGCGTCGGTCGGCGCGCTGCTTGACGGCATCGAACCCAGCACCGAGAACGTGGTGCCAATCAAACAGACTGCCTGAGAGGAACCCACCATGCCCCGTACCGATAGGACCACCACCACCGCCGACGGACTCCGCGACATCTCGGGCGATGCGCTCGACCCGGCGCGCCTCCGCGTGGGCGCGCTGCGCGCGCTGGGCTTCGTCCTGGCAATGGACTACTCGGGCATCCGCGTAGACATAGTCGGCGAATCCTCCCCGCCCCGCCACACGGCCAGCGAGTGGATGGCGCTGCAATTGGCCGCTGGCGCCGATCCCCACATGGTGCTGTCGACCATGTGGAACGGTCTCGGGTGTCCACCTGACGCGGTGCTCGCCGGCCTGGTGAAGCTTGCGGCCGGGGCGCAGCCCGGCACTTCCCGGGCGCGCCGCCGCCGGTGACCGGCCGCGTCGGGCTTGCCATGACCCTTCCTCCGCACGCCGGCCCCCGCCTGAAGCAATTGAAGGGGGGCTGCTTGAAAAGCGGGAAAAGCTTGAAAAGGGGTCGGCGGCGGGTGGCGCGCTCCCGTGGTCCGGGCGGATTATCGGCGAACCGGAGCCGCCGTGTCGGGTTTCTACAGGAGGTTCAACGCCACCTTGATGCCCCGGTCGACAGCCGCGAGCACGTCGGGTGGCAGCGTGCCGTTCGGCGGCTGGATCTTCGATCGGTCGAGGGTGGTGATCTGGTGGCACAGCGCCACGCTGTCCCGGGTAAGGCCGCCGGCGCCGGCGGGGATTGGCACCGCCGTGGGTCCCCGCGCTCTTTGTCCCTCCGACGTCGAAACTGGCACGACGATGATGGATTTCCAGTCCGGTTGCTGGTTTAGCGCATTCCGGGAAACGATGACGACCGGGCGACGTCCTTGTTGCTCGGACCCGGAACGGGGCGACAGGTCTGCCCAGCAGACGTCCCCGCGCTTCACCCGTTGGCGTCCTCGGTCGTGGCGAGCAGATTCTCGATGCCGGCGGCTTCGAGGTCCGGGGCGAGGTCGTCGCGGGTTCCGGCCGTGGTGGCGATGTACACCGCCAACTCTCGCTCCGTTTGCTCCAGCGCCCCACGCTTGTCCGCCAGTGCACTGTAACACTCGTCGAACTGATCTGCCTGTGATGCCAGCCGGGCCTGTATCTCTTCCGGCCAGTACTCCTCCGCCAGCGGGCACGCCTCGACGAGCGGCTCTCGCGTTGCGGCGAGGTCGCGGCCGCCATCGACGCAATCGAGGGTGGCGCCGAGGATACCGTAAAGCTGGTCGGACACGATCTCTTGCGCTGCCAGCGCCCGGAGGCCGCGAATGATCTCATCGCCGCTCTCGACGAGTGCAACGAGCCGCTGGCGCAGCGTTTCCAGTGCGGGCCTCGGATTGCCGCCCCGCACACCGGCCTCGGCCTGGTCGCGCAGGGCCTCCACATACCCGCAGGCCGCGAAGACATTGCGTGCCTGGTGTCGCAGGTCCGGCTGTACGTCCATGGTCATTCCGCGTGCGGGCTGGAGGGCGGTACCCCTCATGTCTCCGTATACGGGGGCCGGCGCCGGCGCGCAATGGGTCCGGGGCAAGCGGGGCAGGCGGCGGGGCTGAGGGGGCTAACTCGATGGGGCGGTGAAAACCGCGACGCGTGTGATAGACGAAAAAACCGGGGGCACAACGTGGCAACATCGGTCGCAAGGGGTCTACCTGAGAGGCAAGGGGTCCGACTGAAACGGATGTCCAGGAACGCCAGCGCTGGCGTCCTGAACTGGTCGACCACGAATCCGCCGCAGCTCGTGGTGTGCGCCGTTGCTGCGACACCGACGCCGACGCCGTCGGGAACGAGCACGGTAACGCCGACGCTGACGGCATCCGAGACGGTGTCTCCCAGCGTGACCGCCACGCCATCTCAAACCGAAACGGTCACGCCGACTGCATCGGCCACGGTGCACCTCACCTCCAGCCCGACCCCCCCGATTCCGGCGACGGCAACGGCGAGCGCTGCGCCATCCCCGCCGGTGACCGAGACCGGCACCCCGACGGCCACGACTACGCCGACGGCCTCCCTTACCACGCCCGACACTGCGACACCGACGGCGCCGGCAACCGGCACCTCGACGCCGATTGCGTCGGTGACACCGACGCCGACAGCGTCTCCGCCCGGGACGCCGTGCCTCGGTGACTGCAACGGCGACCGGACCGTTACCATCGACGACATCGTGGTCCTGGTGAACGTGATGCTGGACCTGGCGCCCGCGGATGCCTGCCCGGCCGGGGACTTCAACGGCGACGGGGACATCACCATCGAAGAGGGTATCCGCGCCGTGAACGCGGCCCTCTTCGGCTGCGAAGGGGCGGCGGCCGGGCCGCGCGGTACGTTCCGTCGGCATTAGGCCCCGCGGGACCGGCGCCGGGAAGGCGAGTAAGGGCCGATGATCGGCGGGACGGGTCTGCACGGCATCGAGGGCGCTCTGGTGAGCATCGGCAGCCCTCCGATCGGGATGGGGGTCATCTGCGCGACGCTCCCCGCATGGGCGCGCAAACGAGCCGCGTCGAGGGCGCGGGCGCCCGAACCTTTTCGTGAGGAAACGACCCGCCTGTACGCTGACCGGTTGAGTCCCCCCCAAAAAAAAGCCCGCAGACTTGCGCCTGCGGGCACCGCCGGGACATACCCGACGGGGGGATTCTGTAACCGAACCCTGACGCCGGAGGGACGATTTGTCAAGCCGTAAAGGGCCAAGTTCTCCACTCGCCCGGCGCGCCGTAGGCTTCGTGGACGGATTCAATCTCTACCACGCGATCCGAGATCTACGGCTCCCCCACCTGAAGTGGGTCGATCTGTGGGCGTTACTGGAACGATTCGCCCGTCCCCCCGCCGCCGAACTGCGCACCGTCTACTATTTCTCAGCCTACGCCACATGGCTCAAAGAACAGCACCTTCGCCACGCTCAGTACGTAGCCGCTCTTGGAGCGCACCGCGTTACGCCGGTGCTCGGAAACTTCAAGAAGAAGACCTATCGTTGCAAGCAGTGCGAACAGACCATCGAGGGGCACGAAGAGAAGGAGACCGATGTCAACCTGGCGCTCGGCCTCTATCGGGGCGCGGTCAAGGACGAGTACGACCTGGCCCTCGTGGTGTCTGGCGATTCCGACCTCGCGCCGGCGGTGCGTGCGGTTAAGCGGGACTTTCCGGTGAAGAGGATCTTGATTGTGACGCCCGTCGGCCGGAAGGCAAGTTACGATCTGCTGGACGCTGCCGGTGGCCCCCGAATGGGACGGGAGATGCGCCGCAGTCACATAGCCGCCGCGCTACTCCCTCGGTACGTGTATGCAAACCCTTCGGGGGAATTGGTAGCGACCCGGCCAAAAGAGTACGACCCGCCGCCCGGCTGACCAACTGCGCCGTCGGCTAGGGTGCGCGACCCGAACCCCGGACCCCACGGCCGGGCCGCCGACGGCGCTTCCTCCCGCCCGTGGGCACTCGTGGGGGTGCCATGCCTGCCCGCAATCACCCCATCCGAACCGGCACTCCTCAGCGAGCACGAAGCCGCGCGGCGGCTCGGCGTTAAGCTATCTACATTGCGAAGATGGAGATGGTCGGGCTCCCCCGTTGCATTCGTTCGGCTCGGGAGGGCGGTGAGATACCGCTCGGCCGACCTTGCCGCGGCTATCGCATCCGGGCGGCGTTTCTCGACGAGCGACGGGGGCGCCGCTGCCCGCATGCGCCGCCCGCGGTTGAGTGGTCTACGGGACCGGAAGCCCAAGGTCCCGGCAAATCTTCCGGACCAGCCCTTCCTTGATTTCCCTGTGCCGCGGCACGGTGGATTGTTTGCCGGTGGCGACGTTGCGGTACACGGTGTGAACGCCACCCTCCCGGATGAAGACGCACTGCTGCGCTTCCAGGTGGCGAATCAAGTCGACGCGCTTCACTCGGCGAGGTGCAGCGGTTCGCGGATGACCGTCCGCCCGGCCAGGTCGCGTTCCGCGGCTTCGCGATTAGCCTCAAGCAGGAGCGCGACCGCCTCGACGAGGTTTGTCCGCGCCTCTTCGAGCGTCTCGCCCTGGGTGTTCGCGCCGGGAAGCTCTTCCACGTACGCGACGAACCCACCTTCCTCGGCGGGCTCGAACACGGCAGTGAGCTTCATTGGACCTCCGGTGCGCGGGTGCTCCCGGCCGACACCGCCACATGCGCCTTTGCTTCCTCAAGCGTGCAGTAGTCGCCGCGGGCAAATGCCTTACGGCCTTC
Source organism: Candidatus Binatia bacterium (assembly GCA_023150935.1). Classification (NCBI taxonomy): domain Bacteria; phylum Candidatus Binatota; class Binatia (SeqCode); species Binatia bacterium. The sequence goes on from JAKLJW010000002.1 coordinate 18,770, forward strand.
CTCAACGGCCCGCATCTCCTGAGGCGTCAGCGGCTCGTCGTCGAGCGGAATCGTTCGGGGCGGTACCGCCGTCGCTTTTTGTCGCACTGTGGCGTTGCGAGGCATACACGCAGTCTACGGCAGCGGTCCGCCCGGGCGCAACCCCGGCGAGGCACCCATGAACGCCAAACGCAAGGGTACCCGCAACGAACACCGGTCGGCGCGCATCCTCGAAGCCGCCGGCTACGCCGTGACGCGCGTGGCGGCCTCGCTCGGTGCCTGGGACCTCATCGGTGTCGGACCCACCGACGTCGTGGTCTGCCAGGTCAAGACGCGCGACTGGCCGGGGACGGTGGAGATGGAGATGTTGGCGATGTTCCCGGCGCCCTCGAACGTGCGCAAGCTCGTCCATCGCTGGCGCGACCGGGAACGCCAGCTCGACGTGAAGGTGTTGTGACAAGGAAAGGAAACGACGATGCCGGACGCTCCCCACGACCGCCGCGAGGGATTTCTCGACGCGGGAGGCCGTCCGATGACGCCGCGCGCTACCCTCGCCGCGGGGGTGGACCCGCATACCCTCATGGACGGCGCGAACCCCCATGGGCCATCACCGGCCACCCGATGCACGGCCAGAAGCAAGCAGACCGGCGACCGCTGTGAGCAGCGCGTCGTGCCTGGGCGTTCAGTCTGCCATTATCACGGCGGCAAGACTCCGGTGGGTACGGCACTGCCCCAGTACAAGGGCGCCGGCCGCTCCAGGCACCTGCCGGTCGCGATGGTCGAGCGATACCGCGCCGCTGCGTCGGACCCCGAGTTGCTCGCGCTTCGCAAGGACCTCGCTCTGATCGAAGTGCGACTCACCAGCCTGCTCGAAAAGCTCACCGACTCCGGCCCCGGCGACGCCGCCACATGGGCCGACATCCGCGCGCTTCTATAGGAGCGGCTGCGGATCGCGGAGGCCGAACACAAGCGCCTTGCGGCGACGCACCAGCTTATCACCATCGAGCGCGCGCTGATGGTGAGGCACGAGGTTGCCACCGTCATCGCCCGGCATGTTACCGACCGGGACGCGCTGCGCGCCATCAACGCCGAGTTCGCCCGGCGGGTGAGTTCAGAGGGGGCGCCGGCGTGAGACCGCCGATGCTGCCGGCTCTGCGCCGGGCCGCTGAGGCGCTGCCAGCGCCAGAAGACTCCAGCGTGCCGCGCTGACCGCTGCCCCCCCCCGTCGACCGGGACGATTTCTCTCGCCGTGCCTCCAGGGTGCCTCCAGCCCCCGAATGGCGCTGGCGACGCCCGCGCCAGAAACGCAGAAAGCGCCGATTTCTCAGGGCCTTACCTTAAGCTGGCGAGCGGATTCGAACCGCTGACCTGCTGAAGGAGAATCTCTAGGCCGACCGCGACTCCGCCTGGGGTTCGTGACGTGACGGCGGACCCCGACTTACCGTCGGCCCGTCCCGCGGGAGAGACGCGCGCGAAGCATACCCCAGATGGCGCGGGCTTCCGTGCCGCCCAGTACGGTCCCTGCCGCGGCAAATACCAGCAGGCCGGTGGTCACCGCAGCCCCCAGTATGCCGACCCGCACCATTAACCCGTCGGCGGTCCAGTCCGCCAGCCCGGCCACCGCCCGCACGGGTACCACCATGGCCAGCGACGCCACCAGACTGCGCCCCAGAGAGCCGAGCAACTCGCGGCCTCCCAGCGGCCCGAGCCGGTAGCGCAACAGCACGCCGAGCAATACCATATTCACCGTCGCCGCCACCGACGTCGACAGCGCCAGCCCGACGTGACGCAGCTCGAACAGCGCCATCGCCTGCGTCGCCCGCGCAATGGCATCGCCGAATGCGGTCTCGCCGGTGACCGGGACCGCCCCCATCAACGTCAGACTGCACACCACATTGACGACGAACGCCACCGCCGCGGTCGTCACCGGCGTGCGCGTGTCCTCCATCGCATAGAACGCCGGAACGATCAGCCGTACCATCGACACCGACCACAGCCCGACCGCGAACGCCGACAGCGCCCGCGCCGTCAAAACCGTCTGCTCCGGCCCGAAGGCCCCCCGCTGGAACAGCACCGAGACGATCGGCACGGCCAGGGCCGCAATGCCGAAAGCCGCCGGCACGGCGATGAAGTTGGTCAACCGGATCGCAAACGCGATGCTCCGTCGCAGGTCGTCGTAAGCCCCCCGCGCCGCCTGCGCCGAGAAACTCGGCAATGCGGCCGTACCGAGCGCGACAGCAAAAATCCCGAGCGGAAACTCGAACACCCGGTCCGCGTACCAGAGGTAAGAGACGCTTCCCGTCGGCAGCAGCGAGGCGAGCACCGTGTCGACCATGAGATTGATCTGGTAGACCGCCGCTCCGAAGAGCATCGGTGCCATCAACCGCATCGACCGGCGCACCGCCTCGTGACGCGGCTCCCACCGCGGCAGCAGACGCACGCCCAGCCGGTGCAACGGCGGTAGCTGCAAGGCCAATTGCAGACAGCCTCCGAGCAGTACCCCGTAAGCCAGTCCGCGAATCGGCACCGACAGGTGCGGGCTCAGCAATACGGCACCCGCAATCATCGATAGGTTAAGGAAGATCGGCGACAATGCCGGCGCCGCGAAGTGGCGCATGGCGTTCAAAATGCCCGAGGCCAGCGCTACCAAACTGATCAGAAAGATGTACGGAAACAGCCACCGCGTCAGCGACACCGTCAGAGCATACTTCGCCGGATCGTCCATGAACCCGGGGGCGAACAAAGCCGTCCAAAACGGCGCGAAGACGATGCCCAACACGGTCAGCGCCGTCAGCAGCATAGCCAGCATCGTCGCCACGGCCGATGCCGCCCGGATGGCTTCGTCGCGCGTACGGTTCGTCAGATAGTCGGTGAACACGGGAATGAAGGCGACGCTCATCGCCCCCTCCCCGACGAACCGGCGCAGCAGGTTGGGCACCCGAAAGGCGACGAAGAACGCGTCGGCCGCCATGCCGGTGCCAAAGTAGTATCCCGTCACCGAATCGCGCGCGAGCCCGGCGACGCGGCTCAGGAAAGTAAACGCGCCGACCAAACTCGCGGCCCGCGCGATCTGCCGGTTCTCACTCACCGATCGCCCGCTCCACGGCGAGGCGGGAAGCCGCCGAGCCCGGCCTTGCTGCCTGCCGCCCGTGCATTTCGCGGCCGACCCCGGCCCCGGGCGCGCCGGTGCGCCGGTCCGTGTCGATCTGCGCGGACACGACGAAATGACCCGCACAATTGACCCTGGAAAACCTCTATGCTAGCCGTTTCGGTTCCAATCGGGAGGACAAACAAGTGGCTCAACGACATCCCTCTGCCATCAAGCGTCACCGCCAGAGCCTGAAGCGCCGGGCGCGGAACCAGTCGGTGCGCACGCACGTGCGTAAGGTCCTGCGGACCCTGCGCGAGGTCATCGACAACAAGGAAGTCGAGGCGGCCGAGAAGGAGCTGCGCACCGTCATGCGCACCCTCGACAAGGCGGTCACCAAAGGCGTCATCCATCGCAACAGCGCCGCCCGCCGAGTCGCCCGTCTGAGCAGCCAGGTGGCAGCCCTGAAGGCATCCTGAGCCGTCCGCACTCGCGGCCGCCCGCGGCGCGTCTGGCGCTCGCGGCGGCCGGCAGCCACACCCCGGTCGTCAAAATCCCTCCATCATCTGATCGTAGACGTCGCGCGCCGTCTGTGCGGCGAGGCGGTTGAGCGCGCGTTGCCGCAAAGTCTCGGCGAGCTGGATCGTCGCAAACTGCGGATTGTTGATGTCCACCGCGTCGAGCAGGCCCTGCTGGAACTCCGAGGAACTGGTCACCACGACGGTAGCGCTTGCGCTGTACTCATCGATTTCGCGCAGGCGCTGCGCCTGCCAGAGCACCGTGCCGTCGCGCTGATTGACCAGGGTCAGATCGATGACCACCGACACCTCGTACTGTACCGCCTGGTCGTTGGCCCCGAATGCGACCGGGCGGGTGTAGACGTCGACCACTCGCCCGGACAGCACCGCGTCGGCACCCGCAGGCTGATTGGCCAGCGCAAAGCGGCGGCGCACGGCGATCTCGCGTTCGAGTGCGAAGGCAATGATGCGCTCGTAGCCGTACTCGCGAGAGCCGTTGTCGATCTCGCCGACGGCCAGGGTACGCACTTCCGCCGGCAGCACGTCGGCGGTGCCGATGACGTGGTATCCGCAACCCGCCAGTGCGGCGAGTGCGGCGGTGGCCGCGAACGCGTGGACTCGCCCGCGCACTTTACACCACCAGGTTGACCAGACGCCCGGGCACGACGACGCGCCGGCGAATCGACTTGCCGGAGATGTGCGCCTGAATCGCTGCGTCGGCCAGCGCGGCGGCCACGACTTCCTCCTCGCCGGCCGTCCGCGGCACCTCGACGCGCCCGCGTACCTTGCCGTTAACCTGAACGACCACGACGGCGATGTCCTCGACGACCAGCGCCGGATCGTACGTCGGCCAGCGCGCGGCGAAGACGCTGGAATCGTGCCCGAGCGCCTCCCAGAGCTCCTCAGCTACGTGCGGCGCCAGAGACGCCAGCATGATCGTCATGGCCTCCAGCACCTCGCGGTCGGGTGGGCCGCCGCGCCGGATCTCGTTCAACAACGTCATGAGCGCCGCAATGGCGGTGTTGTAGCGCAGTCCGTCGAGGTCCTCCTGCACTTTCTTGACGGCTCGGTGCGTGGCCCGCCGCAGCGGCTCCGCTGCCGGCGCCGTGTTGCCGCTCACGCTCCAGTCGCGCACGGCGCGCCAGACGCCGTCGACGAAGCGGCGCACTCCGGCAATGCCTTCGTCGCGGAAGTCGCCGCCGTCCTCGTAGGGTCCCAGGAACATCAGATACGTGCGAAAGACATCGGCGCCGTGCTGGTCGATGTAAGCGTCCGGGGTCACCACGTTTCCCTTCGACTTCGACATCTTGGCGCCGTCCTTGATGATCAGTCCGTGGGCGCGAAAGGTCTTGAAGGGCTCCTCGAAAGGCAGCACGCCGATATCGGACAGTGCCATCGTGACGAAGCGGGTGTACATCAGATGGAGCACGGCGTGTTCGTTGCCGCCGATGTACATGTCCACCGGCAGCCACCGCCGCGTCAGTTCCGGGTCCATGGCCACGTCGTGGCGATCGGTCGACGGATAGCGCAGGAAGTACCAGGCCGAGTCGAGGAAAGTATCGGACACGTCGGTCTCGCGGCGGGCCGCGCCGCCGCAGTGCGGGCAGTCAACCTCGTAGAACTCGCGCACACGGGCCAGCGGCGCCACGCCACTGGCGTCGGGCCGGAAGTCCTCGATCTCCGGCAGCATCACCGGCAGGTGCGACTCGGGCACGGGAACGATGCCGCAGGCGCCGCAATGGATCATCGGGATCGGCGGCCCCCAGTACCGCTGCCGCGAGATGCACCAGTCATGCAGACGGTACTGCACGCGTTTCTGTCCCGCCCCCTGCCCCGCGAGCCACTGCGTCACCGCGTCCTTCGCGGCTTCGGCGTCCATGCGATCGAAGCGGCCGCTGTTCACCAGATGGCCGGGGCCGTCGTACGCCGCGTCGAGCGGGGTGCCGGCGTCCTCTCCCGCGGCGGCGATCACCCGGACGATCGGAAGATCGAACTCGCGGGCGAACTCGAAGTCGCGTTGATCGTGGGCGGGTACGGCCATGATGGCGCCGGTGCCGTACTCGGCCAGGACGTAGTCGGCGATCCAGATCGGGATCTCGTGCCCGGTGGCCGGATTCACCGCGAACGACCCGGTAAACACCCCCGTCTTGTCTTTCACGCTGCGCCGCGTGACCAGATCCATGCTCGCCGTACGCTCGCGGTAGGCGAGCACGGCCTCGCGTTGTCCCGGGGTGGCCAGGGTGTCGACCAGTTCGTGTTCGGGGGCCAGCACCATGTAGGTGGCGCCGAAGACCGTATCGGGGCGCGTGGTGAAGACGCGGATTGCGCGGCTGCGCGCCGCGGCGAGAGGGAAGTCGATCTCCGCGCCCTCGGAGCGGCCGATCCAGTTCCGCTGTGCGGTTCTGGTGACCTCCGACCAGTCGATCCAGGCGAGGTTGTCGAGCAGGCGCTGCGCGTAGCGAGTGATGGCGAAGAACCACTGCTCGGTGAACCGCTGTTCGACGCGGGTATCGCCGTGGCGTTCGCAGTAGCCGTCGATGACCTGTTCGTTGGCAAGGACGGTCTGGCAGCGGGGACACCAGTTGACCGGCGCTTTCTTGCGAATCGCGAGACCGTGCTTGTAAAGCTGCAGGAAGATCCACTGGGTCCACCGGTAGTAGTCGGGCTGCGTCGTGTCGACGACGTGTTCCCAGTTCACCATGAGCCCGAGGCGCTCGAGCTGGCGGCGGAAGTTCGCCGTCGTCTCGATCATGAGACGGCGCGGGTGGCGGCCGACGGTCAGGGCGTAGTTCTCGGTGTGGATGCCGAAGGCATCGAAGCCGATGGGTTCGAACACGTCGTGTCCCTGCAGGCGACGAAACCGCCCGTGGATGTCGGCGCCGGTGAACGCGAAGGCGTTGCCGACGTGGAGCCCTTCGGCCGACGGGTACGGAAACATCATCAAGGTGTAGTAAGGCTGCCGGGCCCGGTGCAGGTCGACGGTGTTGGTGCCGCGTTCCTTCCACAGTCGCTGCCACTTCGCTTCCACGGCAGCCGGCTCGTACCGTTCGTTCATGCTCAGCTCACATCTCCGGATCGGTTCGCTTCGTCCTTCACGCCGAGTCGCGTCGCGATCGCGTCGAGCACGCCGTTGACGAAGGCGGCCGACTCGGCGTTGCCGAAACGGCGGGCGATTTCGATGGCCTCGTCGAGCACCACCCTCGTCGGCACGCTCGGACTCTGCAGTAGCTCGTAGGTGGCGAGGCGCAGCACGCAGACGTCGACCAGCGAAAGGCGCTCGATGCGCCAGTGCTCGGAGGTCGCCGCGATCAACTCGTCGATGCGCTCGCGTTCGGCGCCGACCCCGGCGACGAGTTCCATTCCGAAAGCCTTGGCGGCTGCGCTGGCGTCGCTGCCCTCCCAGAACGCCCGCAACGTCTGCGGTGCGGACGCGGTGCCGAGCACGTCGAGCTGATAGAGAGCCTGGACGGCCAGTTCGCGCCCTTTGCGTCGCGGACCCATAGTCTCCTATCGTCTCCGTCCCTCAGTGCCCGGCCGGCGCCGCGGCCGGCCGCTCATGCGAGTTGGCGCAACAGGTCGGCCATCTCGACGGCGGTAACAGCCGCCTCGTGGCCCTTGTTGCCAGCATCGTCGGCGGATCGCGAAAGCGCCTGCTCGAGGTTCTCGGTGGTCAGAACGCCGAGTGCAATCGGCAGCCGGTGGCGTATCTGCATCTCCTGCAGGGCGTCGATCACCGCCCTGGAAATATAGTCGTGGTGCTGGGTCTCGCCGCGGACGATCGCGCCGAGGCACACCAGTGCTCCGTACTTGCCGCTGCGCGCCAGCGACTCGGCGGCGAGCGGGATCTCGACGGCGCCGGGTACGTGTGCGACGTCGATACGGTCGTCGGCGACGCCGCAACCGGTCAAGGCGGTCAGTGCGCCGCGCAGCAATCGTTCGGTGACGATGCTGTTGAATCGCGACACCACAACGGCCACTCGCAGCCCGCGGCCATCGAGGCCGCCCTTGAAAGTATTCGCCATGGGCGACTCAGGGCGCCGGTTTGAGGCCCGACAGGATGTGCCCGAGCTTCTGTTGCTTGGTACGCAAATACTTGAGTGTACCCGGGTGTGCCGGGATCTCGATCGGGAGACGCTCGACCACTTCGATGCCGTAGCGCTGCAGACCGTCGATCTTCTTGGGATTGTTCGTGAGCAGGCGGACACGACAGACGCCGAGGTCGCGCAGGATCTGGGCGGCGAGGCCGTAATCCCGGCCGTCGTCCTCGAAGCCCAGCTCGAGATTCGCCTCGACCGTGTCGCGCCCCTGATCCTGCAGGGCGTAGGCGAGAATCTTGTTTGCCAATCCGATGCCGCGTCCTTCCTGGTGCATGTACACGAGGACGCCACGGCCGGCGCGTTCGATCATTTCGAGAGCCCGCCAGAGCTGGTCGCCGCAGTCGCAGCGTTGCGAGCCGAAGACGTCGCCGGTGAGGCATTCGGAGTGTACGCGCACCATCACCGCGTCGGAGGGGCGCAGGCGGCCCTTGACCAGGGCGATATGCTCGTGGCGGTCGACGTCGCTGCGGTACACGACGGTGCGAAACCGCCCGGCCGCGGTGGTAACGATCGGCGCGTCCGCCACGCGTTGCACCACTGCCTCGTTGCGCAGGCGGTAGGTCACCAGATCGGCGACATCGACCAGGGGCAGCGCGAACAGTTGGGCGAGTTCGCCGAGCTGGGCGGCGGTGGCGACGCTGCCGTCGTCGTCGAGAACGGTACAGACGACCGCCCCCGGGGTGGCGCCGGCGAGGCGCGTGAGGTCGACGGCCGCCTCGGCCAGTGCGGCTCGCGCCAGCACCCCTCCCGGCCGGGCCGCCAGCGTCTGAATATGACCGGGCATGACGATATCGTCGGGCTGCGCCTCGCGAGCGATCGCGGCGCGAACGGTGGTCGCGCGATCCGCGGCGGAAATGCCGGTGGTGACCCCGCGCCGTGCCTCGATCGACGCTCCAAACCGCTCTCGCGAGGCCGGGTTGTCGGGCCCCATCAAGGGAATGCCGAGTTCGCGCATGCGGTCCTCGGGCAGACAGAGGCAGACCAGCCCGCGGGCATGGGTGGCCATGAAGTTCACCGCATCCGGGGTGATCGCGTCGGCGAGGAGGCAGAGCTGCCCCTCGCCCTGGGCGCCATCGGTGAGCACCACCATGCGTCCGGCGCGCAGTTCCCGTGTTGCTGGTTCAATCCGATTCACCCGGTTCTCCCGCCCGCACATCTGTAGCAACTAATATATCGGTCGCAAACCGCCGCAGTCGCAAGGGGCCCAGGCGCAGCGCCGAACGCAGACCCAGCACCCCCAGCGGTCCGACCATGGGGCGGCCGTCCTCGCCGATGAGCATCGGCGCCAGGAAGCAGAGCAGGCGGTCGACCGCCCCGGCGCGCAGCAGTGTCCCGGCCACGCGAGCACCGCCTTCGACGAGTACCGAGACGACCCCGCGGCGGCCGAGGGCCCGCAGCAGAGCCCGCGGCGAGACCACCCCGTCACGGTCGGGAAGACGCATTACCTGTACGCCGGCCGCGCGGTCCATCCACGGACGGCGGGCCGGTGCGGAGCGGCCGGCGACAATCAGGGTGGGAGCGGCGCCGTCGGTCAGCACGCGCGCGGTGGCGGGCAGGCGCAAGCGACCGTCGAGAACGATGCGCAGCGGGTTTCGGCCGCCGCGCAATCGACAGGTCAGGGCCGGGTCGTCGCGCCGCACCGTTTCGGCGCCGACGAGGATGGCGTCGTGTTCGTTGCGCAAACGATGCGCGTAACGGCGGCTGTCGGGTCCGGTGATCCAACGCGAGTCGCCGGCTGCCGTGGCGATGCGGCCGTCGAGGGAGGCGGCGAGCTTCAGTGTTACCCACGGCAGACCGGTACGGACGTGCTTGCGAAAGGGGGCGATGAGGTCGTTGCAGGCCGCTTCCAGCACCCCGTCGGCAACCTCGACGCCGGCGGCCGCGAGGAGCGCCGCACCCTGCCCCGGCACGTGGGGATTGGGATCGCGGGCGCCGATGACGACCCGGCGAACGCCCGCCGCCACGATCGCCTCGGTGCAGGGCGGCGTGCGGCCGTGGTGTGCGCACGGCTCCAGCGTGACGACGAGCGTCGCGCCACGCGCGGCGCTGCCCGCCGAAGCGAGCGCCTCGATCTCGGCGTGCGGCGCGCCGGCACGGCGGTGAAACCCGCGCCCGGCGACGGTGCCGCCGGCGGTCACCACGACGGCGCCGACGGGCGGGTTGGGGCTGGTGCGGCCGAGTCCTCGTCGCGCTTCGCGCAGAGCAAGGCGCATGAACTGCCTGTCGGCAGCAGACCCCACGGCGCCTCACGCCTTCCGACGCGGCCGTGGACTGGACGCGGTCTTGCGGCGCGCCTTCATGAGATCTTCCAGCTCGCGCATGAACTCGCCGACGTCCTTGAAAGACCGGTACACGGACGCGAAGCGCACGTAGGCCACCGGGTCGAGGGCATGGAGGGCCTGCATCACCGCTTCGCCGACGACCGAACTCGGCACCTCTTTGTCGCCGCGCTCCTGCAGCCCGCGTTCGATGCCATCGATGGCCTCCTCGATCGCGGTAATGCTCACCGGACGCTTCTCGCACGCTTTGCGCATGCCGGCTTCGATCTTGTGCCGGTCGTAGGCTTCGCGTCCGCCGTCTTTCTTGACGATCGTCGGCAGCGTTTCCTCGACCCGTTCGTACGTGGTGAACCGCCGCTTACAGCTCGCACACTCTCGGCGGCGGCGGATCACCCCGCCGTCCTCGGTGAGACGAGAGTCGACGACGCGATTCTCGGGATCGTGGCAGAACGGGCATTTCATCTGGAAGGGAGGATCACCGTTCGGCTGCCTCGAACAAGACGAATTGGTGAATGCGGCCCTGGTCGGTAACCGGGACGGGATAGCGCCCGGTAAAGCACGCGGCGCAGAACCCGTGCCCCTCGCCGTTGGCAAGGAAGCTGTACATGCCGCGTTCGCTCAGGAACGCCAGCGTATCGGCGCCGATGAAGCTACGGATTCGTTCCAGGGAGCGGTCGGTGGCGATCAGCTCCTCCGTGGTGGGGGTATCGACGCCGTAAAAGCACGATCCGATCGTCGGCGGTGAGCTGATACGCATGTGTACCGCCTGGGCGCCGGCGGCCCTCAGCATGGTGACAATTTTGTGGCTGGTCGTGCCGCGAACGATCGAGTCGTCGACGACCACGACCCGCTTGCCGGCGAGCACCTCGACCTGCGCGTTCAGCTTGACCTTGACACCGAAGTGCCGGATGGCGTCGCGCGGCTCGATGAAGGTCCGCCCGACGTAATGGTTCCGGATCAGACCCATCTCGAACGGCAGGCGGGCTTCCTCGGCAAACCCCAGCGCGGCCGGCACCCCGGAATCGGGGACCGGAATCACCATGTCCGCATCGGCGGGTGCTTCGCGAGCCAGTTGCCGTCCCAGTTCCTTGCGAACTTCGTACACGCTGCGGCCGTACACGCGGCTGTCCGGCCGGGCGAAGTAGATGTATTCGAAAATGCAGCTGGTGCGCGGGGCGGCCGGGAAAGGCCTGAAGCTCTGTGCACCGGCGGCGCTGACCCACAGCACCTCACCCGGTTCGACCTCCCGTTCGTAGCGGGCGCCGACGAGATCCAGAGCGCAGGTCTCCGAGGCAACCACAACGGCATCGCGTTCGGGAATGCGCCCGAAGACCAGCGGCCGGAACCCGTACGGATCGCGCACGGCGACCAGTTCGTGGGGCGTGAGGAACACCAGGGAGTAGGCGCCGCGCACCTGGCTGAGAGCGGCGATGATGCGGTCGATGGTGCGTTCGGCGTGCGCGGCGGCGATGAGGTGCATGATCACCTCGGTGTCCACCGTCGACTGAAAGATCGCGCCCTGGCGCTGGAGGCGGTTGCGCAGTTCCTCGGCGTTCACCAGGTTGCCGTTGTGGGCGACGGCAATGCCGCCCTGGCCGTACTCGACGACGAAGGGCTGCGTGTTTCGGAGCAGCGTTTGCCCGGATGTGGAGTAACGGTTGTGTCCGATGGCCGAGCTGCCCTCGAGCTTGCGGACGATCTGTTCGTCGAACACGTCCGCCACCAGCCCGAGGCCGCGGTGGGAGATGAGCGCCTCGCCGCTGGCGGAGACTATGCCGGCCGATTCCTGGCCGCGGTGCTGCAGCGCGTAGAGCCCGAGGTAGGCGAGGTTGGCCGCTTCCGGATGCCCGAATACGCCGACGACGCCGCACTTCTCGCGGAACCGGTCAAACACCGCTGCTGCCTCCCGGCGGCACCGCACCGAAGCGGATTGTGGCCGCGCTGTGGTACCTCTGTCCGTGGACCTTCATGTCGGCTCCCCGAGGCGCCGTGGCAGCGCCTCCACCCAGGTGCGCCGCAACTCGTCGATATCGAGATCGACCAGCGGATCGATTACGAGGCGGCGGCCGCGCACTTCGCCGAGGGTGGCCGCGGGGACGTCGGCCGCGGCGGCCAGTTCGCGCAGGCGGGCGAGATGGCGGCGCCGGACCGAGACCAGGATTCGCGACTGGCTTTCTCCGAACAGGATCGCATCGGGGCGGATGGCCCCTTCCAGCGCGATGACCGCTCCCAGGTGAGGCCCCGGGCCCGACATGCAGCATTCGGCAAGCGCCACTGCCAGACCGCCCTCGCTGATGTCGTGAGCCGAACGCACCAGACCTTCGCCGATCGCGGCGCGGCATGCCCGCTGCAGCGCGCTTTCCACCTCGAGGTCGATCCACGGCGGAGTGCCGCAGACGAGACCGCGGGTTATCGCCAGGTACTCGCTACCTCCCAGCTCTTCGCGGGTGCGACCGAGCAACACGACGACATCGCCCTCGGTCTTGAACCACTGGGTGGTCGTCTGTTGGACGTCGTCGATCAGTCCGACCATGGCGATCGTCGGCGTCGGTGGGATCGGCCGTCCGTCGGTTTCGTTGTAGAAACTCACGTTGCCACTGACCACCGGCACGTTCAGTGCGTGGCAGGCGTCGCGGATGCCGCGGATGGCCTCGGCGAACTGCCACATCACCCCCGGCTTCTCGGGGTTGCCGAAGTTGAGGCAATCGGTGAGCCCGATCGGGGTCGCCCCGGCGCAGACCACATTACGGGCGCTCTCGACGACGGCGACCATGGCGCCGACGTACGGGTCGAGGAAGCAGTAGCGGCTGTTGCAGTCGACGCTCATCGCCAGTGCCTTGGTGGTGCCTTTGACGCGCACGACGGCGGCGTCGGAACCGGGCTCGACCACGGTGTTGCTGCGCACGAGATAGTCGTACTGGGCGAACACCCAGCTCTTGGAAGCGATATTGGGCGAGTCGAGCAGTCGCAGCAACGTCTGATTGTAGTCGCCGGGAAGCGGCACCTGTTCGAGGCGGAGTTCCTGCAGTTCGTCGGTGCCGGGGGGCGGCGTGGCAGGCCGCTGGTAGATCGGCGCATCGTCGGTAAGGGCGCCGATCGGAATGCGTACCACCTCCTCGCCGTGGAGCGACACGCGGAAATGCCCGTCGTCGGTTACCGTGCCGATTACCGCCGCATCGAGATCCCACCTGGCGAAGACGCGCCGAACGACCTCTTCCGCCCCGCGCCGGGCAACGATAAGCATGCGCTCCTGGGACTCGGAAAGCAGTATTTCGTAGGGCGACATGCCCCGTTCGCGCAGGGGTACGCGGTCGAGGTCGAGATGGATTCCCATACCGCCGCGGCCGGCCATTTCCACCGACGAGCTGGTGAGGCCGGCGGCGCCCATATCCTGGATCGCTACGATGGCGTCGTTCTCCATGAGCTCCAGACAGGCTTCGAGGAGGAGTTTTTCGGTGAACGGATCGCCGACCTGAACGGTCGGCCGTTTCTGCTCGGTTTCGCCGGTAAACTCGGCCGAGGCGAGGAGACTGGCGCCGTGAATGCCGTCGCGGCCCGTCTTCGAGCCGACATAGATGACGGGATTGCCGACTCCGGCCGCGCAGGCGCGGAAGATGGCGTCGGTGCGCACGATGCCGAGCGTGAAGGCGTTGACGAGGATGTTCTCGTTGTATCCTTCGTCGAAGTAGACCTCGCCGCCGACGGTGGGTACGCCGATGCAGTTGCCGTAGCCGCCGATGCCGGCGACCACGCCGTTGACGAGATAGCGGGTGCGCGGGTGGTCGACGCTGCCGAAGCGCAAGGAATTGAGGTTCGCGATCGGCCGGGCGCCCATGGTGAATACGTCCCGCAGAATGCCGCCGACACCGGTGGCCGCACCCTGATACGGTTCGACGAACGACGGATGGTTATGGCTTTCGATCTTGAAAGCCACGGCGAGTCCGTCGCCGATGTCGACGATGCCCGCGTTTTCGCCCGGCCCCTGCAACACGCGCGGTCCGCGGGTCGGCAGGGTCTTCAGCAAGGCTCGGGAGCTCTTGTAGCTGCAGTGCTCCGACCACATCACCGAGAAGACGCCGAGTTCGACGAGGTTCGGAGCGCGCCCAAGGGTCGAGCAGATGCGCGCAAACTCCTCGGCGCTCAGACCGTGTTCGGCGGCCTCGGTTGCGGTCATCGCCTGTCCGCGGTGTGTCATGTTCTCAGTGACCGGGTGCCGTCGAGGCGGTGCGCGCACGGTTACCGTCGGAGTGCGCGGCGCGAAGGGACTGGAAAATCCGTAAGCCGTCGTCGCCGCCGAGGAGCTTTTCGACCGCGTGTTCGGGGTGCGGCATCAGGCCGAAGACGTTGCGTTGCGCATTGACGATGCCGGCGATGTTGTTCAGCGAGCCGTTCGGGTTCGCCTCCGGCGTGGCCCGACCGCTACTGTCGACGTACCGCAGGATGACCTGGTGGTTGTCCTCGAGGCGTTCGAGGGTGGCCGGGTCGGCGACGTAGCATCCCTCGCCGTGCTTGATCGGTATGTGCAGCACCTCGCCGCGCTTACCGCGACCGGTGAACGGGGTTTCGGTTTCTTCGAGGCGCAGGTACACCCAGCCGCAGAGGAAGCGCAGGCCGCGGTTGCGGATCAGCGCCCCGGGCAGCAGGCCCGCCTCGCAGAGCACCTGGAAGCCGTTGCAGATTCCCATGACGAGCCCACCGGCGCGGGCAAACTCGGCAATGCTCTCCATCACCGGGGAGAACCGGGCCATGGCGCCGCAACGCAGATAGTCGCCGTAGGAGAAGCCGCCGGGGAGGACGACGCAATCCGCACCCGCGAGGTCGCGGTCCTTGTGCCACAACGGCACCGCGTCGTCTCCCAGCACGTGTTTGATCACGTGCAGCGCATCGTGATCGTCGTTGGAGCCGGGAAAGGTCACAACACCCCAGCGCATGGCTTTTCACTCGTCGATGTCGAAACGATAGTCTTCGATGACGCCGTTGGCGAGGAGGCGGCGGCACATCTCGTCGGTGCGCCGCTGGGCCTCCTCGCGGCTCACGCCTTCGAGAGCGAGTTCGATGTACTTGCCGAGGTGAACCTCCTGGACTTCCGTGAAGCCGAGGTGGTGAAGTGAGTGTTCGACCGCCTTGCCCTGCGGGTCGAGCACGCCACGTTTGGGGGTGATGAACACGCGCGCACGCATGATCTCGGTACTCACCCGACGGCGGCGCGGCAGATGCCGTGGTACACTACCCGGTCGGCCTCCTCGATGGGGCCGACGCAGGTCTCGCTCATCTCGTCGTTGTCGATGCCCTTGCTGGCGATGGTCCCGCGCTTCTCCATCATGCCCCTCCGAATGCCCGCCGGAATAACTCGGGTTCATAGCGTAACTGATGGCCGAGGTCGAAGAGCTCTTGCAACTCGCCGGTCGAGAGATGGCGGATGATGTCGGGGTCGGCGCCGACCTCGACGCGGAAGTCCGCACCCTCGAAGGCGCGCAGGCCGCAGCGCTGCACCCAGCGGTAGGCCTGGTCGCGACTGACCCCCTTGCGCACCAGGGCCAGCAGCACCGCCTCCGAGAATACGGCGCCGCGCGCCCGTTCGAGGTTGGCCTGCATGGCGTCGGGATGTACGACGAGGCCGCGGATCACGCCGGTCATGCGGTGCAGCATGAAGTCGAGGGCGATCGTGGCGTCCGGTCCGATCACCCGTTCGACCGAGGAATGACTGATGTCGCGCTCGTGCCAGAGGGCGACGTTCTCGAAAGCGGCGACGGCGTAGCCGCGCAGCAGACGGGCAAGGCCGGTGACATTCTCGCTGAGGATGGGGTTGCGCTTGTGCGGCATGGCCGACGATCCCTTCTGAGCGCTGCCGAAGGGCTCCTCGGCTTCACGCACCTCGGTGCGCTGCAAGTGTCGGATCTCGACCGCATAGCGCTCCACCGAGGCCGCCGCGACCGCCAGGGAGGCGAAGAATTCGGCGTGCCGATCCCGCGGTATAACCTGTGTGGCCACGGGCTCGGGACGCAGCCCGAGATGCTCGCACACGTAGGCTTCGACCTCCGGGGGCAGATGCGCGAAGGTGCCCACGGCGCCGGAAAGCGAGCCGACGCGCACGGTCTCGCGGGCGGCGCGCAGGCGGGCAACATTGCGCTGCATCTCGGTGTACCAGCCCGCGAGTTTCAAGCCGAAGGTGGTCGGTTCGGCGTGGATGCCATGGGTGCGGCCGATGACGACCTGCCCCCGGTGCGCCTGCGCCTGTGCGCCGATGACGTCGCGCAGCGCCTCGGCGCCCGCAACGAGCAGATCGGCGGCGCGAACCAGTT
Source organism: Candidatus Binatia bacterium (assembly GCA_023150935.1). Taxonomy (NCBI): domain Bacteria; phylum Candidatus Binatota; class Binatia (SeqCode); species Binatia bacterium. The sequence goes on from JAKLJW010000002.1 coordinate 35,033, forward strand.
GTACGGCGAAGGCGGTGTCGAGGACGTCGGAGGAAGTGAGCCCGAGATGCAGGAAGCGGCCTTCCGGTCCGCACTGCTCGGCGATCGAGGTGACGAAGGCGATGACGTCGTGGCCGACGTCGCGCTCGATCTCCCGCATGCGGCCCACATCGACCCGGGCTCGGCCGCGGAGCAGGCCGGGGACCTCGTTCGGGACGTCGCCGTGGCGGGCTAGCGCCTCGCAGGCGAGGATCTCGATTTCCAGCCACAGGCCGAGTTTCGTCTCCTCCGTCCACACCGCACCCATGGCGGGCCGCGTATACCGATCGATCATGTCTGGCTCCGTCGCCGCTTCGGGGCTCGTCGGGCTCCTGCGATTGAGAAGGCGATCTTACGTGAAGCGGCCCTTTCAGTCATCCCGGGCGTCGTCGGTGTGTCCGAATCCGCCGGCGCCGCGCGCGCTCTCGTCGAGGGCGGCCACTTCGTTCCAGACCGCCCGGGCTACGGGTGCCAGGACGAGCTGGGCGATACGGTCGCCGCGGCGGATGGTTACCGGCTCGGCGCCGAGGTTGACGACGATGATCTGCACTTCGCCGCGGTAATCGGCATCGATGGTCCCCGGGGTGTTGAGCAGTGTCATACCCTGGCGCAGGGCGAGGCCGCTGCGCGGCCGTACCTGGGCCTCGTAGCCAAGCGGAATGGCGACCGCCAGGCCGGTTGGCACCAGGGCGCGCCCTCCGGGCGGCACCTCAACGGGTTCGGTGACGTCTGCCATCAGGTCCATGCCCGCCGCGCCGGCGGTCATGTAGCGCGGCAACGGCAGCGGGTCCCGCGCCGCGCGTACGCGCCGGACCGGTACGACGACCGCTTCCATCGCCTCACGCGGCGTCGAGCATGGTTTCCCCGACCGGTTTACCCTTCAAGTCGCCGAGCAGGGTCAACGCCATGGCGTCCGCGCGCACCAGACGCGTGGTGAGAGCCACGATCTCGTCGTTGCCGGTCGCATCGATGCGGGCCGCCACTGCGCTCGGCGACACGTCGCCGCCGAAGTAAATCTCGTTCTTGGCGATGCGGCTCATGCGATTGTCGCTGGTCTCGAGTCCGAGTAGCAAGTTGCCCTTGAGCTGGTTTTTGACGCGCGTCAGTTCGTCGGGGTGCAGTCCGTGCTGCCGGATCGAGCGTAGTTCGCCAAGGATCACGGCAACCACCTCTTCGACCCATTCGGCGCTGGTTCCCACGTAGATGCCGATGTAGCCCGCATCGATGTAGGACGACAGGAACGAGTACACGGCGTAGGCGCGGCCGCGCTTCTCGCGCACTTCCTGGAACAGTCGAGAGCTCATGCCGCCGCCGAGCGCGGTGTTGAGCAGATAGGCCGCGTAACGTTCCTCGGCGCGCTGCGAAACCCCGGGTGTCCCGAGGCAGAGGTGCACTTGCTCCAGGGGTTTCTCGAGGTGGAACACGTTGCGCCGGGGCGTCGGCGGTACTCCATCGACGCCGGCGGTTCGGCCGCTGAGGTGACTGAACTCCCGCTCCGCCCACGCGACCAGACGCTGGTGCTCGACGTTGCCGGCCGCCGCGACAATCAGCCGATCCGGCCGATAGCGAGAATCGACGAAATCGAGGAAATCGTGCCGGGAAAAACGTTGGACCGTCTCGGCGCGACCGCAGACGGGGAAGCTGAGCGGATGCTCGGGCCAGAAGTTGAGGTTGAAAAGATCGTGGACGTAATCGTCCGGGGTGTCCTCCACCTGCGAGATTTCCTGCAGCACGACGCTGCGTTCGCGCTCGATCTCGTCCGGATCGAAACGCGAGTGCAGGAAGATGTCGCTCAGGACGTCTTCGGCCACGCCCATGTGTTCGGCGAGAACCTTGCCGTAATAGCAGGTATACTCCTTGCCGGTGAAAGCGTTGATCACGCCCCCGACGGCATCGAACTCCTCGGCGATCTGCGCGGCGGTACGGCGCTCCGTACCCTTAAAGAGCAAGTGCTCCAGATAATGGGAGATGCCGGCCTGGTCGGGACGTTCGTAGCGGGAGCCGTTCTCTACCCAGATGCCGACGGTAACCGACGCGACTCCCGGCATGGTCTCGGTAACCACGCGGATGCCGTTGGCGAGTTGCGATCGCGCGACCCGGCGTCGATTCGGCATGACTTCGAACTCGCTGCGTCTACGAGGCGGACGACGCCGGTCCCTGGTTCTGTATGGCCTCCTTACGGCTCAGCCGGATCTTGCCGGTCTTGTCGACTTCGAGGACCTTGACCATCACCTCGTCGCCCTCCTTGAGGACGTCGCTTACCCGCTGCACGCGGCCGGGACCGATCTGGGATATGTGGAGCAGGCCATCGGTTCCGGGCAGAATTTCCACGAAGGCTCCGAAGTCGACAATCTTGCGGACGGTGCCCTTGTAGACCTTACCGACCTCGGCTTCGGCGGTGATGCCCTGAATGAGATCGATGGCCCGCTGCATGGCGGTGCCCTCGGAGGAGGCGATGAACACGGTGCCGTCGTCCTCGACATCGATCTTGACGCCGGTTTCCTCGATGATGCCCCGAATCACCTTGCCGCCGGGGCCGATGACGTCACGAATCTTTTCGGGTCGGATCTTGAGCGTGACGATGCGGGGCGCATGTTGCGACATTTCCGTGCGGGCCTGGGCAATGACCGCGCCCATCGCCTGGAGGATGTGCAGTCGACCCGCTCGCGCCTGGTAGAGCGCGGTGCTCATGATGTCGCGCGTCACGCGGCCGATCTTGATGTCCATCTGCAGCGCGGTAACGCCGTCGCGGGTACCGGCCACCTTGAAATCCATGTCGCCGAGGTGATCCTCGTCGCCGAGGATGTCGGAAAGAACCCTGATCTCGTCGCCTTCCTTGATGAGGCCCATGGCAATTCCCGCCACCGGGGCCAGAACCGGCACGCCGGCGTCCATGAGGGCCAGCGATGCCCCGCAAACGGTGGCCATGGACGACGAGCCGTTCGACTCGAGGATCTCCGAGACGACGCGGATCGTGTACGGAAAAGCATCCTCGGGGGGCAGTACGGCGGCAACCGCGCGTTCGGCCAGTGCCCCGTGACCGATTTCCCTGCGTCCGGGGCTGCGGAGGAACTTGACTTCGCCGACGCTGAACGGCGGGAAGTTGTAGTGCAGCATGAACTTCTTGTAGTGCTCGCCAATCAGGGCGTCGATCTTTTGTTCGTCGGAGGATGTTCCGAGAGTCGCCACCGCCAGCGCCTGGGTTTCGCCACGGGTGAAGAGCGCCGAGCCGTGCGCGCGCGGCAGGACACCCACCTCGCATTCGATCGGGCGAATATCCTCGAGGCCGCGGCCGTCGACGCGCCGCCCCTCTTCGACGATGGCGCGCCGCATCACTTCGCTCTTGATCTCTTCGCAGATGTCGCGGATCTGCTTGCCCTGTTCCGGGTAAGTCGCCGCCAGCGCCGCCCCGGTGTCCGCTTCCGCCCCGGCGACGGCAGCCGCCCGTTCCTGCTTGGCGGGCACCTTGAAGGCGGCCGCGAACCGCGGCCGGGCCTCGGCGGCCACGGCCGCCATCAGCGCCTCGTCACGTACCGGCGCCACCACCGCGCGCTTCGGTTTTCCGAGGGCTTTTTGCAACCCGTCCTGCATGTCGAGCAGCGGCTGCAGGGCCTCGTGCGCCGTGAACAATGCATCCAGCATGACGTCTTCGGGCAGTCCGTTCGCCCCGCCCTCAACCATGACGATGCCTTCGCGGCTGCCGGCCACGATCAGGTTCAGGTCGGACTGATCGATCTGCGCCAGGGGCGGATTGATGACGAACTGCCCGCCGATTCGGCCGATACGAACCGCCGCAATCGGCCCGTGAAACGGGATATCGGATATGTGCAGAGCGGCCGACGCGCCGGTGACAGAGAGCATGTCGGGATCGTTTTCGCGGTCGTGCGACAGCACGGTGGCGATAACCTGCGTTTCGCAGGTGAAACCGTCCGGGAACAGCGGACGAATCGGCCGATCGATGAGGCGCGACGTCAACGTCTCGCGCTCCGAGGGCCGACCCTCGCGTTTGAAGAAACCGCCGGGAATCTTGCCGGCGGCAAAGGTGCGCTCCTGGTAATCGCAGGTGAGCGGGAAGAAATCGATGCCCTCGCGCCCGCTTTTCGCCGCCACCGCGGTAACCAGCACCAGCGACTCGCCGCACGACACCAACACGGCACCGTCGGCTTGCTTAGCCATCCGCCCCACCTCCATGGTGAGCCGACGGCCGTGAAACTCCGCCTCAACCTTCCGAAACATGTAGAATTCAACCTCCCGGGCTCGTAGCCCCTGTGGGGAGGGAAAGACAGGTGGGGACCGCCGCCGAACGGCGTGCCGGCTACTTGCGAATCCCCAACCGCCCGATCAGGCTCTTGTAGCGCTCGAAATCCTTACCCTTCAAATAGTCCAACAAGCGCCGACGCTGGCCTACCAGCATCAGAAGACCGCGCCGTGAATGGTGGTCCTTCTTGTGGGCTTTGAAGTGCTCGGTAAGATACTCGATGCGAGCGCTGAGAAGCGCGACCTGAACCTCGGGAGAACCAGTATCCGCTGGGTGTTGCTGGTACTGTCCGATGAGCTCCTGCGTCTTTTCGGGAGCCAACCCCATCTTTCCTCCGTCTCTTATGAACAGCGGGCATGCCTAACACGCACCTTCCGGCTTGTAAAGGTTCCGTCGAGCTCCGATCCGAACGCGGCCCTTCTTGACGCACCGCATTGCGCTTCATGACGCAGGGCGTTATAGTCCGTGCAGAGGAGGGACCGACAATGACACCGAGAAAGCCAGGGACAAGGGTCGAGAAGCTGGCGCGACGCGTCAATGCGCTGCCGGAGCAGGTCACCAGGGAGCTGCGTGAGCGGTGGGAAGAGGCGCTGCACAGGCTGCCGCCCGAATGGCGCAAGGCGGTAAAGCGGGTGCTGACCGAGGTCGATCGCACCGGTACGGCATGGAGCAAGCGGGCCGAGCGGCTCGTCAAGACGGCACGCCGGCGGGTCGAGGAGGTCGCAGGGCGCGCCGAGAAGCAGGTGGTCGAAGCCGTGGAGCCGCTCCGCGTGCGGTTCGATCTGCCGACCCGCGCCGAGGTCGACCGGCTGCGCAAGCGCATCGATCACCTGGAACGCCGCATGCGGACCAGGGCCGGGGCCGCCGCTGCCTGAGCGGCTGCCCCAACCGGGTGGGCGCAGCGCCCACAGATCATGCCCGGCGGCGGCGTTGGCGCCGGGCGACTGCCCCCGGGTGGGGCGTGGTACGTTCGTCTCGAAGGAGGGGGGACGTCGGCCCCGCATTGCGCTGGCCGCGTCGACCCCATCCGCCCCCACCCGGTGTCAGTAGCGTAATTCTGTCCCCCGGCCCGACCGCCAGCGTTGTCTTTCCCGGCAGGCGGCGCACCCGTCCGGCGCGCCGCAGAAGGTTAAGACCCGTCCGTCCCGGTTTGCCGCCGCGCAAACCGTAGGGGGGTATTTGTCGGCGCTCGGTAAGAAGCGTTACGGTCGCCGGGGCGAGGAATTCGATCTCGCGTACGATGCCGTCGCCACCGGCGTGCAGCCCGCGTCCGCCGGAACGGGGCCGGAACCCGTACCTCGTCACGCGCAACGGATACGCCGCCTCCAGCACCTCCACGGGAGTGTTGAGCGTATTGGTCATATGCGTGTGCACGCCCCCGAGGCCAGGCCCCTGTGGGCCACCCCCGGCCCCGCCACCGACCGTTTCGTAATAGGCGAAGTGTCGCTGCCGAACCGCGTCGTACCCGCCCAGAGCACAGTTGTTCATCGACCCGTTGCTGGCCGCCGGCACCAGGTCGCTCGCGGCCTGTGCTAACGCTCGCCAGACGACATCGACGATACGCTGCGAGGTCTCGACATTACCGCCGGCCACCGCCGCCGGGAAGACGGCGTTTACCAGGGTTCCCGGTGGCGTAATGATCTGCAGCGGCCGCTGCAGGCCGGCATTCGCCGGGATTCTCCCCCCCGCCAGGGCCTGAAAGGAATACAGCACCGCGGCCAGAGTGACGGCACGATTGGCATTGATCCCACCGGGCACCTGCGCCGCCGTCCCGGAGAAATCGACCACGGCGCGTTCCCCGGCAAGACGCAGCGCGACCCGCAATGGAATTCGCCGCGCCAGCAGCCCGTCGTCGTCCATCCAATCGACGGCCCGAAAGGCTCCACGCGGAAGCCGACGCAGTTCGGCACGCAGCAGGCGCTCGGAATACGCCTGTAGCGCCGCCATCGCCGCGATCGTCAGTTTGGTCCCCGCCGTTTGCATCAACTCGGCGACGCGCTCCGCGCCGAGTCGCAGAGCGGCCAGTTGGGCGAGCAGGTCGCCTCGCCGTTCTTCCGCTACCCTCGTGTTGGCGAGAAAAAGAGTGACGACCTCACCGACCATGCGGCCGGCGGCCACCAGTCGCACGGGCGGAAGCCGCAGACCCTCCTGGTACACCTCGGTCGCCAGGGGCAGCGATCCCGGGGCGGCTCCGCCGATGTCGGCATGGTGGGCACGATTCGCAACGTACGCCACCGCCCGGCGCCCTGAGCCCACGAACACGGGCGCCACCAGGGTTACGTCGGGCAGATGGGTTCCGCCGGAGAAAGGATCGTTGAGCACGACCACATCGCCGCGGCGCATCCGCACCGCTCGCATTGCCGCCTGCACGGACAACCCCGCAGAGCCGAGATGCACGGGAATGTGGGCGGCCTGCGCCACCAGTTCGCCGGCCGCGTCGAAGACCGCGCACGAGAAATCGCGCCGCTCCTTGATGTTCGGGGAGAAGGCACTGCGACATAAGACACCCCCCATCTCTTCGGCAATGGCGGCGAAGCGATGGTTAAAAACCTCCAGCGTGACCGGGTCAATCGTCATGGGTCAACACCAGATGTCGTGTGCGGTCGACTCGCGCCCGCCATCCCGGCGGCACAATCGTTGTCGCACTGAGCTCGGCAATGACCGCCGGCCCGGGCACCACCGTGCCGGGGTGCAGCGACGCGCGGTCCATTACCCGTGCCCGCACCCGTGCGCCGTCCCAATGGAGCGACCATGGACGCGAAGCGGCTTGCGTCGTGACGGCCGGCGGTCGCTCGCGGATCGGCAATACGCGCCCGACACCCATGACGCGCACGTTCACCACCATCAGCGCACGGTCCCGGTCCGCGTAACCGTACAGCCGCCGGTGCAACCGGTGGAACGTATCCATGCTCCTCGGGGTGAACGGCACCCGGATCGTGTGCGACTGGCCCACGTAACTCATATCGGCGACGCGAACGATTCGCCGGCGCGCGGCCGGAAAGCCCGCCCGCCGCAATGCCTCCTGCACGGCGCGCTCCAACGGCGCGAACACGGCCGCCAACGTTTCCGGCCGCGGATCGACGAGCCGTACCGTGCGCACGAAGTCACGCTGGACGTCGGCGGTTGCGGCGCCCCACGCCGAAAGCAACCCCGGTGCATCTGGCACCACGACACGGGGAATTCCCAGCGCCATCGCCAGAGCGCAGGCGTGCTGTCCCGCCGCGCCGCCAAACGCCACCAGGGAATACGCACGCGGATCGTGCCCCCGCTCGACCGAGATGGTGCGAATCGCACGCTCCATGCTCGCATTGACCACCCGCACCACACCGTCGGCCGCGGCCTCCAGGCCGCCACCCAGCGCCCGCGCCAGGGGCCGCAGCGCCGCTGCGGCCCGCGCCGAGTCCAGTCGCATCCGGCCGCCAAGGAACGCCTCCGGCACCAGCCTCCCGAGCACGACGTTCGCGTCAGTCACCGTCGGCCGCGTCCCGGTGCCGTAACACGCCGGACCGGGATCGGCTCCGGCGCTCTCGGGGCCGACCTTCAAAGCGCCTCCGGCATCGAGCCCAGCCAGCGAACCACCCCCGGCTCCTACGGTGTGAATATCGATGGCTGGAACCTCAACCGGCACCCCACCGATCTCCCACGTCGAGTGATATCCCACCCCACCTTCGACGAGACTCACGTCCGTCGACGTCCCGCCCATGTCAAACGTGATGGCCCGCCGGATGCCGAGCTGTGCCGCCACTCGCCACCCGCCGACGACCCCCGCAGCGGGCCCCGACAGCACGGTACGAACCGCCTCACGACCGGCCAACTCGGCAGCGATCGCCCCGCCGTTGGATTGCATGACGCGCAAACGACTGCCCCGCACGCCCGCATGGAGGGCTTCCAGGTGTCGCTGCATCGCCGGACCGACGTAGGCGTTGACCACCGCCGTGCTGCAGCGCTCGTATTCGCGCTGCTCGGCCACCAGTTCGTGCGACAGGGAACAGAACAGCCCCGGGCAGGCGCGGCGCAGGGCCGCGCCGAGACGCCGCTCGTGGGCCGGGTTCGCGTAAGCGTGCAACAGGCAAATCGCCACCGCGTCCGGACGGCGCCGCACGGCGGCGCGTACCGCCGCGGCTACCAGGTGCGGGCGCAGCGGCGCCAGCACCCTGCCGTCCGGACCCATCCGCTCGCCGATGCCGATTCTGGCGGACCGCTCGACCAGCGGCGGCACCCGCCGCGGTTCCATGGCATAGAGGGACGGCCGGTTCTGCCGGCCGATCTCGATGACGTCTTCGAACCCGGCCGTGGTCAGGAGAACTACTTTGGCTCCCCGCCGTTCGAGGAGCGCATTGGTGGCCACCGTGGACCCGTACGTCAGTACGAAGTCCGCGCCGTCCGGCAACAACTCCCGCAACCCCCGCAGCACCGCCGCCTCCGGAGCCGCCGGCGTGGAAGACACCTTGTGTACCCGCCGCACGCCGCCCACGAACGCGACTATGTCGGTGAACGTCCCCCCGGTATCGACTCCGACAACCACCGGCCGATCCGGCGTACAAAAAAAAGCCGCCCCGGTAGATTCCGGAGCGGCTCGATCACTGCGAATTGCTGCCGGTGTCACGCGGCGGCGGTCTGCGTCGACGATCCCGAAGTTGGCTTCTCGGACGACGCCGGCTTCTCGCTCTTCGCCTCCGATTTGGCCTCGCCGGCGGTTCCCTTTTCCCTGGATTTGCCCGCGTCCTTACGCGCGTAGTCGGTAACGTACCAACCACTGCCCTTGAGCTGAAACGACGTGTTCGAGATCAGCTTGTTCACCCGCCCCGAACAGGTCGGGCACCTGGTCAGCGGCGGGTCGGTGATCTTCTGCATCGTCTCGAATTCACCGCACTTCTTACATGCGTACTCGTATATGGGCACGGTTGGGGCCTCCGGAACGGAAGGGAGTCTTGGCGGGAACTAGCCACCACCCTCGCTCTTGTCAACCGCGGCATCGACGACACCGTCGAGCCGGGCACGGCATCGGGCCACATCGACGCAGGCGACTTCGACGACTTTGGCCCGACTTGCTTGTCCCTGAACAACCCGCACCGCGCGCCTCGGTACGCCGAGTGCGGCGGCCAGCGCGTCCGTCAGCGCCGCATTGGCAGCGCCGCGGGCCGGCGGGGCCGCCACCCTCACCTTGATCGCATCGCCATGCCGCCCGACGATCTCGGTCCGCGCCGCCCCCGGCTGCACCCGCACCCGCACCCGAAAGGTGCCTTGCGCAGGTGCCGGTCCGATCATCTCACCGCTGCGGCCATGTCCAGCAGACTGCCCACCAGAAACCCTTGCAGAAACATGATCGCGAGGATGACGAGGATCGGAGAGAAGTCGATACCGCCGGCAAACAACGGAACACGGCGGCGCAGTGGGGCAAGGACGGGCTCCGTCGCGCTGTACAGAAACCGCACGATGGGATTGTATGGGTCGGGATTGACCCACGAAATGACGGCGCGGGCAATGACGACCCACATATACAAATTGAGGATCACTTGCAGAACCTGGGCGATCCCCAACAGCAGATTCGACACGACGAACATGCCTCCTCCTGACCCGGCGGGCGTCTGTCGTTTAGCGCGACACCTCCCGCCCCACAAGCGCACCGGCGAGTGGCACGCGGCGCCTTGACGCTATGACGCGGGGTAGGGCAATTAAGGACGCCAGCGGATGGGTTCGGCCGCGCATTGACTCGGAGAGCCGTTGGTTTCGCCTGCCGGCCGAGAGCGCCCTTCCGAGCGCCGCCGGGAGAGGCCGGCTCGTCCGGGCGACCGGAGCAAGTTCCTCGCTGCCCCGCCCCGATCGCCGGTGCGAATAGGTCGCCTCACTTGCGCCGAACTCGACTAAGTGCAAGGCCCGTCTGACGATGCCCCCCACCGCGCCCGCCGGTCCACCGCAACCCGCACCGCCTTCGGAGGCCAACCGTGGTCCGGGACGGCACGTTCACATGCTCTCCTGGGCACTGCTCGTGGGACTGGCGGTCCTGGTGGTCATGTTTGTGGCTGCCGACGGCCAGAAGCTTCTCGAGACCGCGGCGACCATAGACTGGGTTCTCCTGGCGCTGCCGCTTGCCTGCGGCATCGCCAGCTACGTCGTGATGGCCCTGTCGTATGCCGGGATCGCCACGGCAGCCGGCGCACGAATCCCCTATTGGGAGATGCTCAAGATTACGTTCGTCGCCAACACCATGAACTACGTGGTGTCGGCCGGGGGCTTGAGCGGGTTTGCCGTCCGCCTCTACTACTTCGTGCGCCTCGGCACCCCGTCCGGAACCGCCGTCATCATCTCTTTGATCCAGACGTTCCTGACCAACCTCGTTCTCCTGTTCTTCCTGCTCGGCGGGTTCACGTACTTGCTGCAAGCCCACGAACTGCGCGGCTATGCGCTGGGGACGATTGCCGTGCTGCTCTCCGTCTTCGTCCTCGCGGCCGCGGTGGCTTTGCTTCTGCTCTTGCACCACGAACTCCGGCGCCGGACGCTGTTTATCCTCGCCGAGACGGCCCACTGGTTGCTTCACAAGCTGGTGCCGCGGCACAAGCCTCCACGCGTGCACGTCTGGCGCTTCCAGCGCAACCTGAACCGGGGCATCGCGTTCATGGTCGCCCGCAAGCGGCACATGATCGGCCCGACGCTTTGGATATTGCTCGATTGGGTGATCACCCTGCTCGTGCTGTACACGGCGTTCCTCGCGGTGCGCCACCCGGTTCCGATCTCGTTTGTGATCGTAGGATTTGCCGTCGGCATGATCCTGTCGTTGGTGTCGTTTATCCCGGGCGGACTCGGGGTCATGGAGGGGTCGATGGCGGCCATCTTCGCCAGCCTGGCGGTCCCCTTCGAGACCGCCGTGGTCGCGGCGTTGATTTTCCGGGTCGCCTACTATTTCGTCCCGATGGTCGTCAGCGTGTTCTTCTTCCGTCGGATGTTGCTGCAGGGGGCCCGCGCGGCGCCGGCGGTTCTGGAAAGCCAATCCTGAGGCCCGAGCGCGTTGCCCGAGCGCCCGGGTTGGTTGACAAGGCGGGAGTATTCCCTGAAGATCGTGCAGTGGGGTCGGGTGGCCGAGGAACGCTTCGCATGGGTGCTGCACTGCGCGTTCTCCCCGTTCTCGGGGCGCTCCTACTGGCCGTCGCAGCGACCTGGGCCGAGGAGCCGGGCCGCGTCGTCACCGCCAAGTCCGGTATTCTGATCGACAATCAGACCGGTCAGGTCATCTGGCAACGACAGCCCGATTTACCTCTGCCGCCGGCCAGCACGACGAAGGTCGTTACCGCCATGGTCGCCCTGGAAAGCGGTCGTCTGGACGATTCGCTGTGGGTTTCGAAAGACGCCGCGCGAACGCCGGCTTCCAAGATTCATCTCCGAGCCGGATGGCGCATACGCGTGCGCGATCTTGTCTATGCCGTGCTGCTCAACTCCGCCAACGATGCCAGCGTGGTCATCGCCGAGGGGCTTTCCGGGTCGGTCGAGGAATTCGCCCGCCGCATGAACCGGCATGCGCAGCGTCTCGGTGCGTGGAATACCCACTTCGTCAACCCCAACGGCCTCCCCGCCGATAATCACTACTCGACGTCGCGAGACCTGGCGACCGTGTTCGGCCGTGCCCTCGAAAACCCGGAGTTCGCTCGTATCGTCGCGACGAAGACGTCGACCATCGTACCCGCCGCCGGATCGACGCGAGCGATCTCCCTGCGCAATCACAACCGGCTCCTCGACGACTACCATATTCACGTCGTCGGCAAGACGGGTTGGACGCGCGCCTCGAAGAAATGCTTCGTCGGCGCCGGGACCCTCGGGGGGCGCCGGATCCTTGTCGCAATTCTCGGTTCCACGGACCTCTGGGGCGATCTGAAGACGTTGTTCGCCTACGGCTTTCGGGAGGAGACCGGACCGATCCTCGAGCCGGCGCAGCGCGCCGCGGCACCGACGCGCGACTCCATCGCGGCGAGCGACGCCTGGAACAAGGCGTCGGCCGAGGCCTCGCTCTCGACCGCCTTCGGTAAGCCGACCCGCGCCGGTCGGACCGAGACCGCGCGGGTGTACACCAACGAGGATCTGACCGCGACCCGGTCGCGTATAGCGCCCCGAACCAACTCCCAGTCTGCGTCGCGGCGCAAGGCCGACGGTAGCGCCACGGTCGCCAGGGCAGGCAAGTCGCGACCGTACTACTCGGTTCGACTCGGTGCTTTCAGCTCGCGCGCGCAAGCCGAACGGCTGCGCGCGACAATGGCGCGCAAGGGCTACAAAGCGACCGTCGTCCGGGTCCGTCAGAAGAAGGGTGACTCGTACCGCGTTACCATCGGCGGCTACCGCGACCGCGGTCAGGCGCAAAAGGCGGCCAAACAAATCGCCCGCGCGCACCCCGGACTCCGCGCCGTCGTCGACGGCTGAGTCGAAGCGCGGTCACAAGCCGCCCGCCCGCCTTACCTCGCGCAAGAGCGCGATGTTGTCCGAATGCCCGGTCATACGCGCCGTGATCTTGCCGCGCAGCGGCCTCCCCAGCAGATACATATCGCCCATGATGTCCAGGATCTTGTGCCGGGCGAACTCGTCGTCGAATCGCAGGGTAGTATTCACGACCTTCTCGTCGTCGATGAGTATACAGTTGTCGAGCCGTCCCCCGTTGGCCAATCCCATCGCCGCCATCGCCTTCATGTCGCGCAGGAACCCGAACGTGCGGGCGGGAGCTATCTCGGCGCGGAACGACTCCGGTCCCCGGTGAATGTAGGTATACTGTTGCTCGCCCACCGGCGGCGGGTAACGCAGCGTGTACGCGATCGCGAATCCGTCCATCGGCTCGATGCCAATGCACTCGCCGTCCGGCTTGCCAACCATTATCGGCCGGTGGATGACCAGTTGTTCGATCGTGCCGTCCTGCTCGGTAACGCCCGCCGACTCGATGAGCTCGCAGAACTCGATGGCCGAGCCGTCCATAATCGGCGTCTCTTCCTGCATCTTCACGAGCAAGTTCGTAATGCCGTAGGCGTGCAGCGTCGCCAGCAGATGCTCCACCGTCTTGGCCGTCACGCCGCGCCGATAGAGGGTCGTCGAGTAACCCGTGGAGTCGACCCAATCCAGGTGAGCCGGGACGCTCTCGTCGGCGGACAGACTCGTAAAGAGAATGCCGCTGCGCGGAGGGAGCGGCTGCAGGATCAAGCCGGTCTTCGTGCCGGAATGCAATCCCCGCCCGCTCGCCACGACACTGCGCGCGATGGTGCGCTCGTGCAGCACTAGCCCCGTTGCCGCCGCGCCGGCGGGCCCGCCCGATGCGCCCGCAACTTCCACCTCGGTCCCGCTGCCCGCCGTCCCCGGATAGCGCGCACTTTCCGCATGGTGATCGAGCGCCCGATTGACGATGCGCACCAGTCCGTCGAGCGAAAAGGGTTTTTCGATGAAGTCGAAGGCGCCCAACTTGGTCGCCTGCACCGCGGTTTCGATGTTGCCGTGCCCGGAAATGACGATGACTTCCGGCGGCCGCTCGGTGCCGTGAAGCTCGCGCAGCAACTGCAACCCATCGACGTCCGGCATCCAGATGTCGAGGATCACCAGCTCGGGGCTTTCCTGCCGGATGAGGTCCCGCGCCTGACCGCCGTCGGCCGCCTCCAGAACCCGCAATCCCTCGTCGCTTAGAACGCCTCGCACCGAGGCGCGGATCTCCGGCTGGTCGTCGACGACGAGTACGGTCGGCATGCTGTCCTCCTCACGCGTGAGCGGCGACCCGCGTCCCCGCCCCGGCTCGCAGCACGGGAAACTCGATGACGAACCGCGTCCCTCGCGGCGCATTGTCACGGACCCGAATATACGCTTGATGGTCCGCCAGAATAGATGCGACGATGGCCAGACCGAGACCGGTCCCGTCCTTTTTCGTTGAAAAGTACGGCTCGAACAGCCGCATCTTCGCGTCGCCACTCAGCCCGGGGCCGTTATCCGCCAGTTCGAGGCGCACCAGCCCCGGCACCGGCAGCACTGCGGTGTTTATCTCGATGCGCCCGCCGCCGGGGGCATCTTTGGACGCCGTCACGGCGTTGTCGAGCATGTTGATGAGCGCACGCTTGATCGCTTCGCGATCCAGACCGACCGGGGGCAGTTCCGGTCCGAGCTGCACGTCGAAGCGGATCTCCGGATGCGCCTCGCGATAAAGCACCAGCGCTTCCTCAACCACGCCGTTCAGATCGCTCGCCACCAGCTCCAGCGCCGGTAGCCGCGCGAACATCGAGAACTCGTTCACCATGCGCTTCAGTTCGTCGACCTGCCGTCCGATCGTCCGCGTGCACTCGTCGAACACCCCGCCGTCGGCCTCGCCGAGCAACGCGCCGTACCGTTTGCGCAGGCGCTGCGCCGAGAGCTGGATGGGCGTGAGCGGGTTCTTGATTTCGTGCGCCAGACGCCGCGCCACCTCGCGCCAGGCCTCCATGCGCTGCACCCGCTGCAAGTGGGTCACGTCCTCGAGAAACAACATCGTCCCCCGGCGTAGCCCGGCCTCGTCACGCAAGGCCGTTACCGTGACCAGCGCCGTGACGATGTGCTCGCCCCCGACGAGTTTCACCTGTCGTTGCACTTCGTCGGCCGGCGATAACAGCTCCTCGTGAACCGCCGCGGCCACCGCGCGCAGGTCGGAGCGTTCGAACGCGTCCATCCACCCGACGCCCCGAACCGCGGCCAGCCGTACTCCGAGCATGCGCTCGGCAGCCCGGTTGACCATCGCCACCTGTCCGGCACCGTCCAGCGACACCACTCCGGCAGCGATGTTCTCCAGAATGCTCTCGAGCTCCGTGCGGCGCTCCACCACCTCCGCATTCATCTGCTGGAGCGCACAGGTCATCTGGTTGAACGAATCGACCAGCACCGCCACATCGGCGTCGCTCCCGGCTTCAATGCGATGATCCCAGTTGCCCTGCGCGACTTCCCGGGTTCCTTCGGCCAGACGCCGCAACGGCACGGTGATCGCCCGCGCCTGACGTAACCCAAACCAGGTCGCCAGAAAAACCACGGCCAGAGTCACCAGAGCCAGGGTCAGGATGTAGCCGTTCTTGATCGGCTGCTTCATGGACGCCAGCGTCCGGTACTCGTGATAGGCCCGCGCCAGATCGCGCGCCGTCTGGCTGACCCGCCGCGGCACCAGGTAATCGACGGCCACGGCGCCCAGCACGGCGCCCTGCGCTCCGTGAATCGGCGACCCGACGCGGATGATGTCGGTTCGACCATAGGGTATCGTGCTCGCCGCATCCTCGCCTTCGAGCAGCTCGCTGAGCAGATCGGGGGACTCGACGCTGGACGCCCGCGCCAGCTCGGTGCTGGCCGACCGGGCCAGGCTCTTGCCGTCGGGACCGAAAACCTGCACCGCGGCCAATCCGAACTCGGTCCGCTTGGCTTCCACGAAACGCTGCAGACCGGTGCGGTGTCCGGCGCCCAGCATGCCGCGCTCCTCGACTTGCCGCGCCATTTCGTCAGCGAAGTGCTGCGCGTTGCTGGCTGCGAACTGATAGTAGCTCTCGGCAACATCGAGAGAGCCTTCCAGCGAACTCTCGACGCGCACGTTGAACCAGGTATCGAACGCCGCCGTCAGCACGCTCTCCGAGACGAAAAACAACAGGGTCGCCGGCACCAGCGTCAGGCCGGTAAAGGCCAGCACCAACCGCGTCCGCAAACGCGACCCGAAGATGCCCCGCCGCCGCTCCAGCGCCAGCTTCATCAGGTTCCGCGTCAATAGAAAGACGAACAGGACCAGCAGCACCAGGTTCAGATTGACCAGCAGGAAGTAAATGATGTTGCCCGAGAGGCCGGCGCTGCTGCGCAGCTCGGGCAGGCGCGCTTCGAGAACGGCGAAGCCCACGAGCGCGACCGCGGTCACGACGATGATTACCAGCTCGCGCCGACGCCGGCGGCGCTCGTCGGGAGGCAGCGCCGGCCCCTGCTCGCGCCAACGATCCAGCCAGCGGTCCATGCAGTGAGCGGATTCTAGAAACCCCCCGCTCCTGACGCAAGCGAACCCCCGTGGCGCGCCCATCGGCGAATTCTTGCGCGGCTCTTGCGCACGACCGGCCGGTCGGTCGATGCTGAGACATGCCCTCCGTCCTCGCGCCTCCCACCGACCCCGTGCTCGTGCGGGTTGCCGACCGCGCCCTCGAGCTGGTGCGTCCCGACACCGTCGTCGGCCTTGGCACCGGACGCGCCGCCACCGCGTTCGTACACCGCCTCGCCGTTCGTGTCCGCGACGGCCTGCGCATCCGCGGTGTTCCCACGTCGCGAACGACTGCCGATCTCGCTCGCGGTCTCGGTATCCCCCTCGCGACCCTCGACGAGGAGG
The DNA here is from genome assembly GCA_023150935.1 of Candidatus Binatia bacterium. Classification (NCBI taxonomy): domain Bacteria; phylum Candidatus Binatota; class Binatia (SeqCode); species Binatia bacterium. The sequence continues at coordinate 51,631 of JAKLJW010000002.1, forward strand.
ACACGCTCGATCTAACCTGCGACGGCGCCGACGAAGTCGACCCGCATCTCGACCTGATCAAGGGATATGGCGGAGCTCTGGTGCGCGAAAAGATCGTCGCCGCCGCTTCACGGCAGGAAATCATTCTCGTCGGCAACGAGAAGCTGGTGCCGGTGCTCGGCAGTCGCGGCAAGCTCCCGGTCGAAGTCATCCCGTTCGCCGAAGCTTTCTGTCGCCGCCGCATTGCCGGTCTCGGTTTGCGCCCGGTGCTGCGGCTTCACGAGGAGAAGCCCTTCATCACCGACAGCGGCAACCACATCCTCGATTGTGGCACCGATCCGATCTCCGACCCGGCCGCACTCGATCTGGCCCTACGTTCCATCCCCGGCGTCGTCGGCACGGGTCTCTTCACCGGCATGGCCCATCGCGTCCTCGTCGGCACTCCCGACGGCGTGCGCGAGCTGCTTCGGCCGGGGATCTGAACACGCCCGCGCACGGGGTCCGCCCCGAGCCGCTCGCCGAAGAGCCCGATGTCCGCGGTTACCGGGACACCGGTACTGCCACTTTATCCATCCGCCGCAGTATGCTGCCGGCACGGGCACGGATGTAGCGACTCGGCCGCGCTGCCGACCAGCGCTGCGGATTGGGCAGAATCGCTGCCAGCCTCGCCGCGTTGCCCGCCCCGAGCGCGGCGCACGTCGTTCCGAACGCCCGTTCCGACGCCGCCTCGCAGCCGTAAACCCCCTCGCCCCAATCGACGATATTCAGATAGACCTCGAGGATGCGCCGCTTGCTCCACAGCGCTTCCATCCACAGCGTCACGTAAGCCTCCGCGGCTTTCCTGACGATGCCGCGCCCCGGCCACAGCAGCAGCATGCGCGCGCACTGCTGGCTGATCGTCGACGCCCCCCGCAAACGCCGCCCTCGTTGCCCCGCTTCCCAGGCGGCGTCGATCTCGACCCAATCGAAACCCCGATGCCGCAGGAATCGCGTGTCCTCCGCCGCGATCACCGCACGCACAATTGCCGGCGACATTGCCTGCAACGGTACCCAGCGGTAGTCGAGTCCCGCCCCACCGATCCAACGCAGCACCATGAACGGGGTGACGGGCGGCGGAGCGAATCGACACACCAGCACGACCACCGGCGGCACCGCCAGCAGGCCGACTACCGCCCACCCCACCACCCGCCGCCAGTGCCCCGCCCGCACGAGCCGTCTACCGAAACAGATCGGGCTGCTTGAATGCTGTCCAGCCACGGTCGCAGTTGAGCACCGCACCGGTCAGCGATCGCGCCGCGTCGCTGGCCAGGAACACAACGAGGTCGGCAATCTCTTCCGGCGTCTGCAACCCCATCGCATGACCACGCTCGAAACCGGCCTTCATCTCCGCGCTCTGCCAGATCATCGCGTTCATGGGGGTATCGACGTAACCCGGACTGATCGCGTTCACCCGAATGTTCAAGGGCCCGCACCCGACGGCGAGCGATTTCGTCAACTGCGCCACGCCGCCCTTGGAGGCGGCGTAGCCGTCGAGGCCGCCGAGCGGCAGGTGCGCCATCGACGAGGCCGTGTTGACGATCGATCCTCCGCCCGCCTCCGCCATGACCGGGATCGCGTAGTGACAGCAGTAAAACACACTCGACAGGTTCACGCGGATTACTCGGTCCCACACCGCCGGATCGACGCGCGGAGAAAACCCGTCGTCGAACGGCAGCGCGATGCCCGCGTTGTTGTACAGTACGTGGAGCCCGCCGTGCGCCGCAACCGTCTGGGCCACCAGCCGCTCGCACGCCTCCGGTGTCCCCACATCCGCGGCGATGAACGTTACCGAGCCGCCGGCACGCGCGATCGTCGACACCGTCTCGTTGCCGCCGTCGACGTTGACGTCCGAGACCACCACTCGCGCCCCGGCTGCTGCCAGCGCCACCGCCCCGGCACGGCCGAGCCCCGACCCGGCCCCCGTTACTATCGCCACCTTGCCATCGAGAAGTCCGCTCATGGGTAGCCACCCTAGCCGATTTTGCCGGACGGCTACACCCGCAACGACGCGGGGTTCAGCGCACCCCGATTGACGGCTCGATCCAGTTGCCGGTCACGTCGCCGAACACGACAGCCGCGAAGTCCTGGCCCTCGACATCGGTGCTCAGGGGCCGATACTGCACCGCCCCCATCCGACAGGTGCCGGGCGTCATCAGGGGCGGTACTACCTCCAACCCAGCCCCCGGTACCGCCAGCGGTTCGAAGGCCCAATCCGAATCGCACGTTACGGCGACCGGAAACCGCGCTATCAGCCCGACGGAGCGCTGCAGAATCAGCGACGCATCGAACGCGCTCAACGTACCGTTGCCGCTTACATCGCCGGCGAGTTGCTGGCCCGCAGTTAACGTGCGACTGCCGACGACACTTTGCAGAACGTACGACGCGTCAAGCGCGCTCACGGCTCCGCCGACACTGCCGAGCCGGCGCGGCTCGAGCTGCGCGTCGCCGGTCACCCCCGACAGCGCAAACTCTCCCGTCGCCTCCGTAGCCGTCGTCACCGTACCGTTGCCGCTCAGCCGCAGCTCGACGTTGCCGACCCCCGTACCCGCGGCGGAATACCGCACCCGACCACGCACTCGCGGTCCCACCGTTGGCGTGCCGGTCGGAACGGTGGTGGCGGTTTGCGTCGCACCTGACGTCGCGGTGGCCGTGCGCGTCGCGGTCGCCGGTGGGACCGGCGTGAGCGTTGGCGTCGCTGTGGCCGGAGGAAGCGTCGTGCTCGGTGTCGCCGTCGGCACCGGCGTCCCGGCGCCGGACGCGGGAACTACCAGCAGCGTTATCGACGAGGCAGCGAAACTCACGCTCGCCGCCCCGGCGGAGAAGTCGACGTCCGCCGCGCGCACGATGGCGGAGAGATCGGGGTCGCCATACCGGTACACGCGGGCCGCTCCACCCGGGACGAAGCCGGCGACCGTCAGGGCCGCGGTCAGCGATTGTGCGGTCTTGTTCACGACCATCACGGTCAAGGAACCGTCGCCGCTGCGCTCCGCCGCGTACACCGCGAGCTGCCCCTGATCGCCGCTGCCCGCGCGCACGCCGATGTCCCCGAAGGCGCCGCCGGTACCGTCGTAATTGCGGTACATGCGAAAAGCGAAGGCCCCCGGCTGATAGCGCGTCGGCGGATCCCACAGCGTCGCCAGATCCAATCCCTCGCGGCCGAATATCCCCAGGACATCCGCCTGGGCGAGAGCGCCGTTGATGTGATCGAGTGCGCCCCAGTTGTACTCGGTAATTGCCGTCTTCGTGCCCGGGTAACGCGCTGCGATCCAGCCCCGCAGGCGCGGAATGAGCTGGACCGCCTCGTTGATCCAGCTCTCGTCCACGTACGTCGGATCCCAGAGCGACCGCGTCGAGCGCAACCTCAACGCCTGCGTCGCCGCACTCCCCGCGGACGACAACGACACCCCCGAGGCCTGCGGGTAATAGTGCAGATCGAGGTAATCGAGGATACGCACCCCGTGCTGCTGCTCGTACGCCTGCATCTGCCCCAAATACCACTCCACAAACGGTACGTTGCCGTGTGCCAGACGATCCTGCGGGTTGGTCCACCAGCTCCCGCCCGGCGCCCAATCGAGGGCCGACCAGAAATACGCGGTCCATCCCCATACCACCGGGCCCAGCGTCTGCGCCGAGGCATCGACCGCTTTGATGGCTGCGGCGTACGCGAACGTGCGATCGCGCATCTCGTCGTAACTCGTGGGGGCCGGATGCACGTCCCGGTGAGTGTCCGGCCACAACATCGGCTCGTTGTCGAGGTTGTAGAACCGGACCCCGCCCGACCCTGCCGGGCCGTACTTGCCGGCCAGGTGCGACAGCCAGTCCCGCACGTACCCCGGATCGATCGCCACGCTGGTGTCGGCCGGATCGTTGCCGGCGATCTCGGCGCCGTTCGTACCTATCCCGTTGCCGCAATCCGGCCGCCACGGATCGGTAGATTGCTGAGCCCCGTACCTGGCAACACTGAAGCCGCACGCGTACCCGCGGGCCTTCGGAGCCCAACCGATCAGCGGAACGGTCATGATCGTGGCCGTCCCCGTGCGCCGGTCCTGGTCGATGAACTTGTCCGTCGTCGAGCCGTCAGGCAGCACTCCCGGGTTGTCGTTGTCCTCCGGGATGTTCTCGAAGTACCAGTCGCTGGCGCGGTTGCTGGTGTCGTACACCCAACTGTACCGGGTCGTTGAATTGCCGCCGAAGCGGCGCACCGGCAGCCGGAGATCGGCCGCAAGGTCCTCGTCGGCGAAGTTCATGCCGTAGATCAGCGGACTGATTGCACGCCGGTCGGCCTGCGCGTTGACGTTCAACGCCGGACCGCTGCCCGGAGGCACCGGGGTGGGAGTCGGTACGCCCACGGTCACCAACGCAATGTCGTCCAGATAGAAAGTCGGTTGCGATCGTCCAGCCTGATCGTGCCAGAAGACGTAGTCGACTCGCGTCGGCGTCCCCAACCCGGCCAACGGGATGTCCACCTCGGTCCACCGCCCCGCGACCGGCGACACTCCCTGCTCGACGAGCGCGCCGGTCTGGTTGTTTCCCAACCGGACCAGAACCTGTTGCCCGCCGGCGGATCCGCCGTGCACGAAAAACCGCAACGCCGTGGCCGTACCGGGATCCACCTGGGGTACGTGACCCACCTGAAACCCACCCCACGCGCCGGTAAAGGTCACGGCGATGGCGTTGGTTCCCCAGTGCACCGGGACGGTGGCCGCCAGGTCGATCGAGACCGGAGCCCATGACCAATCCTGCCATCCGCCGGTCAGCCCGTCCTCGTAAACGGCAGAGTCGCCGAAAGCCGGTCGCGCCACCGCTGCGACGACCAGGAAAACGACACCGACTGCGCTCAACGTGCGCATCCGAACCTCTGTCGCAGACTAGCCGAATTCATGCCCGCGCCGGCGTGCATCCAACTGCTCGTCCCGCCCGCAATGAGGCGACAAGTACCCGCGCCCCGGTTGCACTGCACGGCACCCTGATGTCATAGGCAGGTGACAGGGAAGATGGACCCGCAGGCCGGCATATGTCGAGTACCATCGACCGAGCCGCCCGAGCACGACGGTTGCGGTCCCGCGTAAGGCATGCCCGCAATATCCGAAATTCCACTGCTCACGCCAGCGGAGATCGATCGTCTGCGCCGCGAGGTGCGGAGCCGGGCCGCCCATCTCAGACGCTCCCTTACCTGGCTGGATGCGGTGGATGTCCAGCAACCTGCGGCCGACGAGCGGCCGGCGCGAATACGGGTCGCGGCTTTCAACATCGAACGTGGCAGCCGCTTCGACGGCATCGTTGCCCTGCTCTCGGCGCATCCCGCATTGCAGGACGTCGACGTATTTCTGATCAGCGAAGCCGACTGGGGCATGGCGCGTTCGGGCAATCGTCACGTGGCCCGCGATCTCGCGCAGACATGGGCCCTCGGCTACGCGTATGGGATCGAGTTCCTCGAACTTACCAAGGGCGAGGCCGCGGAGCTCGACGCGCCGGGCGACAACACCTGGAGCCTCCACGGCAACGCCATTCTCAGCCGCTGGCCTCTCGTTGCGCCACGCGTGGTTCGACTGCCCGTGCACTGCACCTGGGCCGAAGGTACACAGGCGCGCGTCGGCGGCCGCATGGCGCTCCTCGCCGAGATCGAAACGGCGGCCGGCGACGTTACCCTGGCGTCAGTCCATCTCGAGAACCGCACCACTCCGGCGGGCCGGCGGGAACAGATGGAGGCCGTGCTGGCGTCGATTCCCGCCGGTGCGCCGGCGATCGTCGGGGGCGACCTCAACACGGCGACCGTGGACGGAGGTCGCGACGAAGAGATCTTCTCGATTCCCGACCTCCTGAAGCGCGACCCTGCACGGTTGCGCCACCCGGAACCGTACGAGCCGCTGTTCGCGTCGGTCAGGGAGGCCGGCTTTCTCGTCGACGAAGTCAACGCCCCCGATATCCCCACCTGCGTACCGTTCGGCATTCGCGACCCCGCGTACTGGCTCAAACTCGACTGGCTTTTCACTCGCGGGGTGGTGCCGCGTACGGATCGCATGGCGCCGTCGGTTGTTGTCGCTGCCGTCGGGGATCTGCGCGTCTCCGATCACGACTGCATCGTCGCCGACCTGGAGCTAACCGCAATCGGGAAGTAACTTCACCAGAACCAGCGCGGTACGCTGGTCGTGTAGTCGGCGTACGCCGAACCGAACAACCGCCGCAACGTCGGCTCTTCGTACAAAACCACGAAGCTCTGGAACACGATTCCCATCGCCGCCGCGTATAGCAGCAGCCAGGCCGACGCGAAAAACATCGCCTCTGCCGCGATCATGCAGAACACGGCGACGTAGAGCGGATTGCGCGTCACCCGATAGAGCCCACGGACCACCAGCTCTTGCGGCGGATCGACCGGCGCCGGCGTACCACGCCCCACCACCATAAAGTCGTACACGCACCAGACGTAGATACCCACCGCGGTCACCGCCGGAACAACCGCCAGCACCTGCAACCACCCGACGGCGGGAATCGCGTCACCCCCGGTCCAGACCAGTATCCGCCACGGCAACAACCCCACCACGGTGCCCGGTGCCAGCACGGTGAAGATCACGTTCTTGAGAAGCAACCACATCCCGGTGCCCTTCATGCCACGCCCGTGGGTTACGCGACAACAGATACCCGTCTACCCAAGTCCGGCGCTAACAGATGTCCGCATGCCCGTAAGCCGTCACCCCCGCGAAGCTTGTCCCGGCGAAAGCCGGGAGCGGGGGGTCCAGGAAACCACAGCCCACCTGGATTCCCGCTTTCGAGTCTGTCGATAAGCGGCCAAACCCGGCTTCGACAAGCTCAGCCTGAGCGGTGGTGGAATTGATCTCATTGGGCTTTCCCCGCTCACCCTGACTTAACGATTTACGAGTTTGCGCGCACGGCGCGAAGGAATCGGATGGGGAGGGCGAGGCTCCTGGCGAGCCGTCGTCAGGCCGCTGCGGCTCGGCGGGAGCCTCGCCCTCCCAAAGGCATGGCTGATGGGGCCATTGGGTTGCGGGTGGCCGCCCGCGCTAAGGCGGTGGAACGCGGACCCAGGCTCACAGTTGACGGCGCAGCGTCTCGACGATCCGCGCTCGGCGGTCGCTGCCGCGGCCGTCGAGGCTGACGACGAAGCGCACCGTCCCGTGCCGCGCGGTGTCGAGATAGCCCACGACGGAACGCGCCGCCTGCAGCGTGCCGGTCTTGTGCCGCACGCCGTCGACTTCCTTCAGCAGGTCTCGGTACGGCGCAAACAGATCGAGCAACGCCGCCATGGCCGGCGCGGTGGCGCGGTTGTCGTACGACAGACCCGAGCCTTCGACGACCTCGATCCCGTCGAGCTCGGGGTGCGCGGCGAGCAACTCCCGCGCCGCCACGGCGCTCTTCTCCAGCGACGCAGGCGCTCCCTCCGCCTTCGCGCCCACCGCGAGGAAGACCTGGTTGGCGACGAAGTTATTCGAATGCTCGAGCAACGCGCGACAGACCGCGGCCAGGGTGCGGCTGTTGTGGTGCACGTAAAACGGCGCCGCAGAGGGCGCGGCCCGCTGCCCCGTCGCCTTACCCACCGTGACTCCCGCGGCGCGCAGCTTGGCCGCAATGACCTCCGCGGCGTAACGGGCGGCGTCACCGTTGCGGTGACCGAGATTGAAGCGCAGCGTACCGTCGATCTTGCGCTCGCCCGCCAGCGTCAGCGCCAGCGGTGTCAGCGGCGTTTGCGGCTCGGTGGAGCGGATCGCTCCCCCGCGGCGATCGAGCACGATGGTGTTGAAGTTCACCGCCGTGGCCGAATTCGGCGCGTCGTACGGATTGGCAGAACCGCCGACTCCGGGAATGACGATGGCCGGAGCAAAGAACGAGTCGTCGACGGCAATCCCGGCCAGGCTCCGCGCGCCGAGCCGAGCCCGGAGCGCGGCCGCGACCGCGTCCAGCTCTTCCGATACCAGGAAAGGATCGCCCCGCCCGCGTACAACCATAGTGTCGCCTTCGAGGAAGAACTCGGTGGTGAACCGGTGGTCCATGCCGAGCCGCCGGGCTGCCAGCAGGGTCGTGAATACCTTGATGGTCGATGCCGGGATGAACGATCGGTCGCCGTTGTGGTCGACCACGACCCGACCGCCGCTATCCACGACGTAGACAATCTCGCTCGGGCCCAAGGGTGCACCGAAGTCGACGCGGCGGTCGGCGCGGGCCGCCCGCCAGCCGCCGAACGCCAGCACCAGCGCAAACGCGACGGTCGCAACAACGATCTCGCCGGCCCAACGGCAATCCGCGTTCGTTGCTCGGTAACCCATTCGCGTACTCGATAAGCACCTATCGCACCCTGGTGTCGAGCGGGCAAGACGACAACGGGCGGTTTGGCGCGACGGCGGACTGTGGTACTGCCAGAGACGGCCGGCGAGCGGCCGGCACTCGATCGACCGAGGAGGATCGTGACCATGTCAGGGTTGAAGGAGAAGTTCGAAACCGCTCAACAGGACGTACAGAAACTGTCAGAGCGGCCGGATAACGACACCCTGCTCGCGCTCTACGCGCTCTTCAAGCAAGCGACCGCCGGAGACGTAAAGGGCAAGCGACCGGGTTTCATGGATTTCGTCGGCCGCGCGAAGTTCGACGCCTGGGCCGCCAGAAAGGGCACCACCGCCGACGCGGCAATGCAGGCCTATGTCGATCTCGTCGCCAAACTCCGCAAGGGTGCGTGAGTGGCGGACCTGCGTGACCGTCTCTGTCCTGGAGGGAGATATGCGCGGTAGTTGCCTGTGCGGCGCCGTGACCTACGAAACCGCCGCCCCGGTCGAGCGGCTCGGCCACTGCCATTGCGGCATGTGTCGCAAGGCGCACGGCGCGGCGTTCGCGACCTACGGGCGCGTTCCCACAGGAGCGTTCCGGTTCACCGCCGGCGAGAGCCGCGTGAAGCGATACCAGTCGTCCACCCCGGTAACGCGATCGTTTTGTGCCGACTGTGGATCGAACCTGACCTTCGCCTACTCGGCGTTGCCCGACGTTCTCTGGGTCGCCGCCGGCTCGTTCGATGAAGACCCGGGGGTGCGACCGCTATGGCACGGCTTTGTGGCCTCGAAGGCACCGTGGCATGAGATCAGCGACGACTTGAAACAGTTCCCGGAGTTCCCGGAAGCCGGGGCGTATTGAGCGCTCCCGGTGTCCGTGCGTCCCGCGAGCGAGTCCGTAGCTCGGCTCCCCCATCGAATGAGATCCTGTCTCTTACCCGCATTCTGCCGTCAAACGACCCGCGTTCTGACCTGGTCGCGGGTTCTAACGACGAGGTGCTCGTGACCACAGGCGAACGGACTACGGATCACGCCGCTCTCTCCGAGACCGAAACTCAGTTGCGCGTCTTTACGAGCCGCCTGCCGGGCTTTTTCTGGACGACCGACACCGAGATGCGGCTCACCCTGCGCCTCGGCCGAGACATGGAACCCATCGATGCCCAGAACGAGGAAGTTCTGGGCCGGCACATCGGCGACTTCATAGGAACCAGGGACGAGAGTGCTCCCTGCCTAGCGGCGCATCGACGGGCCCTGGGTGGCGAGATGGCGACGTACGAGCAGGAATGGGAAGGGCGGTGTTACAGTGCCCAGGTCGAGCCGTTGCGCAGCGAGGACGGCAGCATTACGGGGGTTATCGGGGTGGCGTTCGATATCACCGAGCGCAAACAGGCGGAACAGGCGCTGCAAGCGGCAAGGGCGGAACTGGAAACTCATGTCGCACACGCTCTGCGTGTCAGCACCCTGGGCGAGATGGCGGCGGGCCTGGCCCACGAGATCAACCAGCCTCTGTCGGCGATCGTCAACTACGCCCGCGGCTGTGTGACGCGTTTGCGCTCCGGCATGGCCGAGCGAGAGGATCTCCTGTTCGCGATCGAGCAGATTGCGGCGCAAGCGTTGCGCGGCGGCGAGATCGTCCGGCGCTACCGGCGCTTCCTGCGGGCGGGTACCGCGCACCGCGAACCGGTGAACGTCAACACCGTCGTCGAGAACGTCGTCCGATTCATGCAAACGGAAGCGCAGGCGGACGGGGCAGTAATCAGGCTCGCTCTCGCGGAGCAGTTGCCGGCCGTGCCGGGCGACGGCGTACAACTCGAACAGGTGGTACTGAATCTGACCCGCAACGGCCTGGAAGCCATGCGGGACGGCAGTCCGGCAGAGCTGTGGATTCGCACCTCCGTCGACGCCTCGGAGATCGCGGTAGCCGTGGAAGACCGCGGCCGGGGTGTACCGCAAGACCTGCAAGAGCGCATTTTCGACGCTTTCTTCACCACCAAACCCGACGGTCTCGGCATGGGCTTGTCGATATGCCGTACCATCGTTGAAGCGCACGGCGGCCGTTTGTCGGCAACCGCGAATCCGGAAGGCGGCACGACCTTCCGGTTCACTTTGCCGCTGCCCAGGAACGGCGATGCCGGAGGCACCCGCGGCGTTGCCGAGGATGGCGCCGCGTCCGCGCCCACCGGGTAGACCGTCACAGGGTTTTGCCGCCTTACCTCTGTGGCCGGCGCGGCCCGGTTATCTCCTTGCCTCGATAACAAGCCGAATCGACAAGCCGGGTCTTTCCCGCGCGCGATACCGGAACTTCCCAGAGCCGCAAAACCCCTCGTCGGCATGGTCACGGACAAAGGCGGACAGCGAAGACCGGGCGGGCTGGTATGGCATTCGCATGAGCGAGTGCGGGGTTGGGCTGTTGCGACCGGCGGCGAGACCTCAAAGGGGTGTCAAGGAGAACGAACGCGGTTAGCGGCGCGGCAAAGCGCCAGCGGAGAAAGGAGCCGATGTATGTTGAAACGTGTCTTGTCGATAGCAGTTCTCGGGCTCACGTTGCTCGGCCCGGGGGCGTGGGCGGTCGACAATCCCGCCGACCAGGATCCGTTTCACGGATTCATCAGCCCGGTGTCCAACCCGACGATCTTCGAGGATCCCAGGTCGCTGACCGAAGTGCGGCCGATCTTCGTCTACCACCAGATTCCCAGCACCTTCCCTGTAGCCAATCTCGGCGGCGGCGATGCGTACGTCGTGGCGGCGCAGCTCCGGCTGGCGATCACGGACCGTTTCAGCTTCATCGCCACCAAGGACGGCTACACGTGGGTGAATCTGCAGAACCGACAACTGCGCCAGGCGGTGGCTGCGGCCAATCACGGATCGTCCAACGGCTGGGCGAACCTGGCGTTCGGGTTCAAGGGCACGCTGTGGCAGCACGCCGACGAGGACAATCTGGTGATGGTGTCGGCGGGACTGCGATACGAGGCCCCGGCGGGTAACAAGTCCGTCTGGCAGGGCTACGGCAAGGGTTTGTTGAACCCGTTCCTGTCGGCGATGTGGGGCAATGACCGGCTGCACCTGATGGCGTATACCGGGCCGCGACTGGCGCTTTCCGGGTTGAACTCGAGCTTCTACGACCTGTCGGTTCACGCCGACTATCGGTTCGAGAGCTTCTTCCCGCTGGTCGAAGTGAACTGGGTGCAATGCCTGACGGGCGGCAACGGCGGCATTCCGCTTTCCGCGGTGGTCGACGGCGAGGGCTTCGACTTCTTCAACTTCGGAGCGACGGAGGCCGGCGGTACCGGGGTCGCGACCATGGCGCTCGGTGCCCGGTGGCGGGTGACGGATCACAAGGCGCTGTGGCGGCCTATCGAGCTGGCCGACCGCGTCGGGTTCATCGACCTGGGTGCGAGCGTCGAGTTCCCGCTGACGTCGCAGAAGTGGTTGTTCGACTGGCGGGTCACGACGGACCTGATCTTCCGCATCGAGCCCGGTGCGTTGTTGGTGTTCTGAGCGGTGGCGGGCGGCGTAGCGCCGCGCCGGTCTCGTCCCGCACGCCCGCCGCCGGTCATGCCCTGGCATGGCCGGCGGCGGGGTGTGCAATCGAAGAATGCCCGGCGGATCAGGTGCCGGCGGTTCTCGCGGCGTTGAGCGCCGCTTGCAGCTTTTCCTCTTGTTCGTGGCTCAGCGAAGTCTGCACGACCTTGCCCCCCGTTCCGCGCAGTTCGGCGAGCACCTTGTCCGGAGTCGCCTTGCGCACCAGGACAAACAGCGCCGAAGAGCCGGCCTTCAGGTTCTCGGCGATTCCCTTCATGAACTTGTCGTCGAGGCCCACATCGGTAAGTGCCCCGGCCACCGCACCCGACGCTGCGCCGACCGCGAGGCCGAGAAGCGGACTGAGGAAGATGAGACCGATCAGGGTGCCCCAGAAGCCGCCGGTCGCCGCTCCCGCCGCCGTGAGGTTGTATACCTGGTGCAACTTCACCTTGCCTTCTTTGTCCTTGGTCGCAACCACAGCGTCGGCGAGATCGACAAGGTACTCCTTCTGCATCTTCAGCAGTTGCAGGCGGACTTCCTGCGCCTTGAACTCGTCTTCGTAGCCAATCACCACAAGGTCAGCCATCTCGCTCCTCCATCATGATTTCGGTTTGTACCGCACGACACGACGCGGTTGCCTCAACGGTACTAGACGAAGGGGCGGTTCGGAAGAGGTCCACCAACCGCGGCCGCCCGAAAGGACGAAGTCGCTTTCCCGGTCTCGAAAGGGGGCTACGGGGATCGATCCGTGCCCCGGGGCTCGGCGACCTGGCGCAGCAGTTGCCGCGCCTGCAGGTCGTCAGGTCGCAGGGCCACGAGGCGTTCGGCATAGCGGCGGGCGGCCGTCAGGTCGCCGCGGTCGCGGCCGATCGTGGTTAGCGCGTAGAGAAGCTGCCGGTCGCCGGGAAAGCGCTCGTGAGCGGCGTTCAGGACGGCGATGCCCCGGGTCGAGTTGCCGCTCGAATTGAGCGCGACCCCGTATACGTACGCATAGATCGGATCGTTCGGAGCCAGCTCCGCGGCACGTCCGAGTTCGACGCCGGCTTCGTCGTACTGTTGCCGGCGGACCAGAGTCAGACCGAGGGCATGGTGCAACTCCGCCGAGTCGGGCGCCTGTGCGAGTCCGCGACGCAGCACGGCTTCAGCCTCCGCCTCGCGCCCGAGAGTGCGCCAGAGGTCGGCGAGGTTGACGTACGCAGGGACGAACTGGGGTTCGATGCGCATCGCAGCTTCGTATTCGGTGCGAGCGGCGTCGTGTTTCCCGAGGTCGGCGGCAAGCAGGCCGAGGTTCAGGCGTGCGTCCGGTCGGTCGGCGTTCTCGGTCAGCACGGAACGGTACTCATCGAGGGCGCGCGCGCGGGCCGCTCGATGAGCCTGCGGCAGCGCCGTCTCGGGCGCGGCGGCGAGTGTCGCGGCGGTTGCGGTGCGCACGGCGCGGCGGGGATCGTCGAGCAAGGGCGCGAGGACGCGGAGACGCTCGGGTGCGGGCAGCATCGCCGATGCGTCGACGGTGGCCAACCGCACCAGTGGATCGGGGTCGCCGGCAGCGCGAGCAATCGCGGCGGCGGTGCGCGGGCCGGGGTAACGCGGCAGCAGGCTTACCGCGGTGGCGCGCACTATCGCCGGCAGGCTGGAGTCGGCGCCGAGGAGATCGAGAAGCGCCGCCTCGCCATCGGCTCGATAGCGGCGCGCTGCCTGAATCGCCTGCCCGTAATGCGGTTCGCGCCGCTTCGGTTCTCCGTACCACCTGACGATCGCGCTCGCCGCCCACGCCGGCTCGCGGTCGCGATGGCAGTCGGTGCAGGTGTCCGGGCCGCCGGTCTGTTGCGCGAGGTCGGGGCGCGGAACGCGAAAGCTGTGATCGCGGCGCTCGTCGACCGTCATGAACGTGCGAGCCGGCATATGGCAGGCCACGCAGCGCGCCCCGCCCGACTCGGGAAGATGGTGGTGATGCGCCGGCGTCGCAAAGCGCCCGGGCTCGTGACACCGTGCACAAACCGCGTCCCCGACGGCCCGCAGCCGGGCACTGTGCGGGTCGTGGCAGTCCGCGCAGGTGACACCGGCGCCGTACATCCGACTCTGCAGGAACGAGCCGTATTCGTAGACCTCGTCCTGCACCTGTCCGTCGGCGAAATACAGACCCTCCTCGAGGAGTACGGGACGATGGCTATCGAGAAACGGCTCGCCCGGTCGATAAGCATCCGTGAGCGTGGTGCGACGGGAATGGCAGGCCGCGCAGGTTTCGATCTCGGCCCGGGAGTGTCGCGGTATCGAACGTCGTGCCGTGCCGCTACTCCGGTCGGCGATCCACGTCTGGGAGCCGTCGCTGCCGAAGTCGACGACGAGGCCCTTACTGGCGCTCGCGACCGGCGAAGGGCCCGCACTTCGGGCAGCTTCGGCCCAGCGCACGTGTTCGGCAGCGGGACCGTGACACCCTTCGCAGCCGACATTCGGTTCGATCCAGGTCGTGGCGTAACCGTCGTGAGCGGCCTCGTAACCCTTGCGCAGCCCGGTGACATGGCACTCGGCGCAGCGGTCGTTCCAGTTCTGCGCCGGCCGAGTCCAGTGCAGGATGTCGCCATGGTCGACATGTTCGTCGCCGTAGAGATGAAACCAGCGCTTGCCGTGAGTGTCCCAGGCGACGGACAGAGCCTGCAGTCGGCCCGCGGCCAGGGGCAGCAGGTATTGCTGCAAGGGGTCGACGCCGAAGGTGTACGGCACGGGAAAGTCCTGCGTTGCGCCGCCGGGCCCGGCGGTACGAACCGCGAGGGTATCTCCGGCACGCATGAAGTGCGTGACGTCGGCGGCGCCGCGAAAGACCGCGCCACCGAAATCGCCGCGCACCGTGTCGGGGGTAGCGGGCTCCATCGCATGGCGGTGATCCGAGGTCAGCCACGCGTCGTAGACCGCGCCGTGGCAGGGGCGGCAGGCGGCACTGCCGGCGTAAGCGGAATCGCTGCGACGACCGGGAGGTCGCGGCGGCCCGGCAAGGACCGGCCCACCAGCAAGCACGAGAGCGAAAGCGAGCGACGGGAATAGACGACCGGAGACGGCGAGAACAACAGGATTCGGATGTCCACCGGAACGACGACTTCCCGTCATGATCGACTTCCCGAACCGGCTAAGTACTCCGGTTCATTAGTCCGGCGACGTATTCCGTTCGTCCCGAGTAGCGCCATCTTTTCGGCGGCGTATCGAGGGGCGGGGCCGCAAAGCCGCTCGCCAGGCTGCCCCTCGATACGCCCCTGAGAAAACGGGGCTACTCGGGGCGAACGGGAAGCGTCGTACGGAATACGTCGCCGTAATTGTGCCCATCACTACTAAGGCGGATTGCTCGTAAACCTCGATACGGCCCCTAAGAGGACGGGGTCCACCCTGGGGCGAACGGGTGGGGTTACTCACGCTCAGCCGGTTGCGTGCCCCTGCATCGCCGCCAGCCGCGCCAGTGCCGCGTCCAGCCTCGCCATGGTGCGGTCCTTGCCCAGCACTTCGAGCACTTCGAAGATCCCCGGGCTCACGGCGCCGCCGGTCATCGCGACACGCACCGGCTGCGCCAGCTTGCCAAGCCCGAGCCCGAACTGCGCCATCACAGTTTCGAAGACGCCTTTGATCGGGTCGTGGCTCCATGCGCCGAGATCGGCCAGACCCGCTCGCAACGCCGTCAACGGCTCGCGAACCTCGGCCTTCAGGTGCTTCGTCACCGCCGCCGGGTCCATCGTCAGTTCGTCGACGAAGTAGCACGTCGCCGCCTCGACGATCTCTACTAGCGTCTTACCGCGCTCCTGCACGGTGACCATTGCCCGCGCCAGCCACGCGTCGTCGCCGCGAATCGTCCAGCCCTTTGCCGTCACGTGGGGCTTCACTGCTTCTGCCAGCGCCTCCGGCGACAGCGCCTTGAGGTACTGGAAGTTGACCCACTCGGCCTTCTCCTGGTTGTAGACGCCGGCGGCGGTGCCGACGCTGTCGAGCGAGAACTTCTCGATCAGCTCGGCGCGCGTGAACAGCTCCTGATCGCCGTGCGACCACCCTAGCCGCACGAGGTAGTTCACCAGCGCGTCCGGCAGGTAGCCCATGTCGCGATACGCCATCACCGACGTCGCCCCGTGCCGCTTGCTCAGCCGCGACCGGTCGAGTCCGAGAATCAACGGAATGTGGGCGAACGCCGGCACCTCGAAGCCGAGGGCGCGGTACATCTGAATCTGCTTCGGCGTGTTGGTGAGATGATCCTCGCCGCGGACGATGTGCGTCACCGCCATCGCCGCATCGTCGACGACGGCGCAGAAGTTGTACGTTGGCGTGCCGTCGGAGCGCACGATGATGATGTCGTCGAGTTCCTGGTTCTGGAAGACCACGTGCCCCTTGACGAGATCGGGCACGACGGTGTCGCCGTCGAGCGGGGCCGCAAAACGAATAACGGCCGGCCGCCCCGCAACGGGTTCCGACCGTTCCCGGCACGTGCGATCGTACATCGGCTTGCGACCGGCCTGCATCGCGGCCTCCCGCCGCGATTCCAGCTCTTCGGGCGTGCAGTAGCAGCGGTACGCTTTGCCCGCGCTCAGCAGGCGCTCGGCCTGGGCGGTATAGACGGTACTGCGCTGACTCTGGAAGAACGGCCCCTCGTCCCACTCCAGACGTAGCCAGGCCAGGGCATCGAGAATCGCCTGGATCGACTCTTTGGTCGAGCGCTCGCGGTCGGTGTCCTCGATGCGCAGGATGAACGCGCCCCCGTGATGGCGGGCGAACAGGTAATTGAACAGCGCCGTGCGGGCACCGCCGATGTGCAGGTAGCCGGTCGGGCTGGGGGCGAAACGGGTGCGGACGGGCGACATGGCAGTCCGAGGCGGGTAACAAGGCGGCCAGGCAGTGTCAACGTTCCAGTGATGAGCGCGGCCACAAGACCCACCGCGCCTTCACCCCGATTACGCCGGTTGCAGCCCGGCGAACTTGAGCAACAGTTTCTTTACGCCCACGGACTGGAACGTCACCGTTGCCTTGCGGCTCTCGCCGCTGCCTTCGAGTGCGCGCACCACACCGACGCCGAACGCCGCGTGGCGCACCCGGGCACCGACCCGCAGGCCGTCCTCGCCATCGTACACCACACGCACGTCGTTGTCCTCGGGCTCGGCGTGTACCGGTTTGAGCGACGGACCCGTCAACACGGTCCGCTGCGCCCGCAGTTCGTGCAGCAGGTTCGGCGGAATTTCATCCACGAAGCGGCTGCGCGGGTTGAACTGCGCGTCGCCGAACACGCGCCGCCGGCGCGCGTGGGTCAGGTGCAGCCGCTGCATCGCCCGCGTCATGCCGACGTAACAGAGACGCCGTTCCTCCTCGATATCGTCGTCCGCGACCCGCGCGTGCGGAAACAACCCCTCCTCCATCGCGGTCATGAACACCACCGGGAACTCCAGGCCCTTGGCGGCGTGCAGGGTCATCAACGTCACCCGGTCCGCACCCGTGTCGTAGGCGTCGAGATCGGTCACCAGCGCCACTTCCTCGAGGTACTCCTGCAACGTTTTGCCCGCCGCCGCCTGTTCGGCCATGCCGGCGAGCAACTGCTCGAGGTTCTGCACGCGGTCCTTGCCGGTATCGCTGGTGTCCTCGCGCAGCATTTCCCCGTATCCGCTGTCGGCCACGATTCGCGCCGCCAGTTCGGGAAACGGCACCGCATCGACCGCCGCGCGCAGTCCGTCCATCAGCGCCACGAAGGCGCGCACCTTGTCGAGAGCCTGCGTCTTGAGGACCCCGCGCGCCACCGCCAGACCGCACGCCGGGAGGAAACCGCCCGCTTCCTCTTCGAGTGTCGCGATGCGTTCCACGGTCGTCGCACCGATGCCGCGCGCCGGCGTGTTGACGATGCGCTTCGCCGCGATCGAGTCGGCCGGGTTGAGCAGCAGCCGCAGGTACGCGAGCACGTCCTTCACCTCGGCCCGGGCGAAGAACTTCACGCCGCCGACCATGCCATAGGGAATCCGATGGCGGACGAGCGCCTCTTCGATCGGCCGCGACTGCGCGTTGGTGCGGTAGAAGACCGCCACGTCCCGCAACGCCATGCCGTGGCGGTGCAGGCGGGCGATCTCCCCGGCCACGTACCGTGCCTCCTCGAGGTCGTCGGGCAGCTCGGCGAGGACGATACGCTCGCCGCGCGGGTTCTCCGTCCATAACCGCTTGCCCTTGCGCTGCCGGTTCTGCGCCACCACGGCGCCGGCGGCTTCCAGAATCGTTTGCGTGGAGCGGTAATTCTGTTCCAGCCTGATCGCCACCGCATCGGGGTAGTCGCGTTCGAAGTCGAGGATGTTCTTGATGTCGGCGCCACGCCAGCGATAGATCGACTGGTCCTCGTCGCCGACGACGCACAGGTTGCGATAACCGGACGCCAGCAGATTGGTGAGCCGGTACTGCACCTGATTGGTGTCCTGGTACTCGTCGACGAGGACGTGCAGGAAGCGCTGCCGGTAGCGATCGAGCACGGCCGGGTGCTCCTCGAACAGGCGCACCGTCAGGAGCAACAAATCGTTGAAGTCGAGGGCGTTGTTGCGGCGCAGCTTATCCTGGTAGCGCACATACACCCGTGCCGCCCGCTCCTGCCAGACGTCGGTCGGAGTGCAATCCGCCGGTCCGATACCTTTGTTCTTCGCCGCGTCGATAAACGACCCGGCGCTGCGGGCGCTGAGGACCTGTTCCGCCACTTCCAGGTCGCGCAGGCACTCGCGCAGCAGGCGTTCCTGGTCCTGCTCGTCGTAGATGACGAAGTCGCGGGTATAGCCAAGCGCCGCGATGTCGCGGCGGAGCATGCGCACGCACGCCGAATGAAAAGTCGACACCCACGGCGGTTCCGACGAACCGAGCAGGCGTAATACCCGCTCGCGCAGTTCGGCGGCGGCCTTGTTGGTAAATGTGACCGCGAGGATCCGCCACGGCGGCACGTTGCGCGTCCCGATAAGATGCGCCACGCGGTGCGTCAGGGTTCGGGTCTTGCCGGAGCCGGCACCGGCGAGAATCAGCAATGGCCCGTCGCCGTGCTCGACGGCCTGGCGCTGCATGGGGTTGAGCGACGAGAGATCGGCGTACCTACGATCGGCGGAACGCTCGCCGTTCGTGCCGAGCGGCACCGTCTTCTCAGGCGCGGTAGAGGTCATGGGTACTCCGGGCTTCGCCGCCACCTGCGGACCGTCGTCGCCGCCAGATCCAGAGCGGCACCGCCGTGAGGAGCGGCCAGGCGGCACCGCTAGCGGCGTGCATCTCGCAGCCGCCGTCGTCTCGTGGTGCCGGGGTCGTTGAGGTCGGCGTGGGGGTTGCCGCAGGGGGCGTGGGCGTCGGGGTCGGGGCATCGAAACCGACCGGGCCGAGTTGCGCGATCGCCGATCGGTTACTGGCCTCATCGGATACCATCATCGCCAGGTGGACGGTGCGGTCCGCGAAACGCCAATCGGCGATCGTCAGCACACCCGGTCCGCCGGCGGTGGCCGCAGCGGTGACAACGGCAGGGGCCTCGGCGGCCGTGAACTCTGCGAGCGATGTGATTGGCGCGCCGGCGAACCGCACCGCAATTCTCGCCGGCATGCCGCAAAACAGGTCATCTCCGGGCGTGCGGGCTAACTCGACGCGGACCTCGGGTATGCCGTGCCACCGGCGTTGGGTGACGCGTACAACGTCCGCCGCGCTCAGTGACGCCGGCGGACGCGCGTCGGTGTGGTAATTGCCGCTGCCATGCTCGTCGTGGTGGAAACGCCGCCACGGCAGCGGGGCGCAGGCGTCTCCGAGCGTACGCCATGCGAAGAGCTGCCCTTCGCGGATGACTGCAACGACTTCCAACATACCGTCGCCGTCGAGATCGCCGACCGCGGGCGAGGCGACCATCCAGCCGCCCGTGAACTTCGGCCAGCCCGGCGCGACACGGCCGTTACCGTCGACCGCATGCAGGTCGGAGACTCCACTGCCCGCCAGGACTTCCGGCGCGCCGTCACCGGTGATGTCAGCGACACTGGCGGCACCGAAGAACATCAGGTCGTTGACGACACGCGGAAACCCCGGCCGGAAACTCCCGGTCGTCGGCCGCCCGTCGGCCGTGGTCACGTCCCATGCGCTCAGTTGCGATTCGGACGGGGTCTGCCAGGCCGCGAGCTGGTTGTCGACGAGCTTGCCCAGGCCCGCCGTCGGGGCGACCACTTGAAAGCCCCGGCCGGGCCCGTCCAATTCCGCAAACACCGGACTGCCCAGAGAACCGAAGGTTGGCGCGTCCGCCGCCGGGCTGCCCGGCCCGAGCACGTCCATGGCGAGCGTGGAGAATCGCAGACGGTTGCTGCCGAAGAAGGATTGCCCGTCGGCGGTCAGCACATACACCGGGCCGATGGCGGATCCCGTCGTCACCTCGAGTCGGCCGTCGCCGTCGACGTCGGCGAGAGCGGGCGGGCCGTTGCTGCCGGTGCCCACGAGCGGCAACAACTCTGTGGTGAGCAACGCCGTCTTCGCCGGCCAACCGCTAACGAACGCGCCCGGATTCCAGCCGCGCAGGAGTTCCGGGTCGTTGTGGGCGACTCCACCGGCGTGCACCGCGTAGACACGCGTGTTGCCGGACTGCAGGGCACCGGCCGCGCGATACAAACCGATCGTCAGATCGGTGAAGCGTACGTTCGGATCCTCGCGATAGCCCTCGTTGACGACGGCGACGACCTCGATGTCGCCGTCGCCGTCGAGGTCGCCGACGGACGGCGGGGCGATGATCTTGCTCCCGATGACCGCGTCGCTCTTGTCCGCGAGCCGCACCTCGTCGGTGACCGGATCGACCGCGGCTACCCGGGCGGGATCCTTCAATAAAACCGGCCAGCCGGGCACCGGCTCTCCCGTGTGTCGCCACGCGTACAGATGACGGTCGAAAGCGCCGGCGACAATTTCCAGCGAACCGTCCTCGGAGCCGTCGAGGTTGGCGAGCACCGCGCCTCCGCCCAGTGCACGGCCCACCCGATTGTGGCGGTTATGGCGATTCGTACGGTCCGGCACCTGCCCCTCGGGCGTCGACGGATCCCGTTCGGAGCGCCAGGCATGCGAGTATTGCGGCAGCGTCTTGACGGGAAAACCCTCGCGCCGCCGGCCGTGCCGGTCCCAGACGTAGAGCTTACCGACCAGATCGGTAGCGACCACCTCGAGCGCGCCGTCGCGATCCAGGTCGCCGGCGACGACGCCACCGAGCACCGCTGCCGGCACCGGCGTGGCGAGAGCGCCGCCGGCAAACGCCGGTGCATCCATGTGCAGTTCGAGCGGGTCGGTGGAAACCGGCCAGCCCGGAACTTCGGTTCCGTCGGCTTTGTACGCATGCACGGCGCCCTCGGAAGTGCCGAGGACGATCTCTTCGCGCCCGTCGAGATCGAGGTCGGCGGTGAGGGGTGCAGACACCCCGTCGCCGCCGAGAGGAATGGGAAAACCGGGGAGCAGGTCCGGCTCGTGGTGCAGGGCGAAGGTGCGGCGGTCTTCCCCGATCCGGCCCGCCGCGTCCATCACGCGCAGGCGGACGGTGAACGTGAAACGGTCGGGGTCGGGAGCCCCCGCCTCGTCGATCGGGGGACCGGTGGTGCCGTCGGGCATGCGGGCGGCAAGCCGGTCGAGGTCAATCGTGCCCAGAGTACCGTCGAGGGCGCGATCGCGTGCGGTCGATGCGACTTCGAGCGTGAAGTCGGTTTCGCGGGGCTGAATGCCCGGGGCGACCTCGATGGTGTAGGTGTACGATGCCGCGCGGTTGGCGGCGGCGCGTCCGCTGATCGGCAGGGTCGCGGTCTTGGTCGGGTCGATGGTCGAGAACCAGGCCGGCGCGGCAATCGACGCCTCCGGCGGAATGTGACCTGCGGCCACCCGGGCAACGGCGGCCGCGGCATTGAGACGGCCGTACCCGAAGTACTGGTCCCAGCCGGCGATCGACGGATAGCGCTGGCTCTGCCCCACGCCCGGGAAGGGACTGGATGTAAAGTAGTTTTGCGGCAGGGGCGGTTCGGCATCGGGATGGGCGTCGAAGTCGATGTCGTCGGCGGTTGCGGTGAGGATCTGTTTCGTCTCCTCCGCCGATAGCGGATACGGGGCCGGGGAGCCGTCGTCGCGCCGGTAGGTTGTCAGGACGCCCTGGTCGATGGCGTTGAGAGCGGCGGAGACCACGAGGCCGGCGACGCCGGCGCCGCGACCGGTCGCTTCGGACGAGCAGGACGACGACGGCACCGACAGGGCGATGTGGCCGCCGAAGTTCGTGCAGCCATTGAGGTAGAGGTACGATGGCGGGGTCTGCACGACGCCGGCGAGGTCGTTGAATTTGGTCACCGAATTGACCACGACGGTGTGCGCGTAGGCCGCGGGGAAGTTGTGGTGATTCGACGCTTCGTCGGCCGCCGAGGCGATAACCACGGCGCCGTTACGGTAAGCGTAGTCCACGGCCCGCTGTCCGAAGCTGGTCTGGTTGAGTGTACCGAGGGCCTCCTGGATAACGCGAGCGCCGCTGTCGACGGCGAAGACGACGCCCTGCGCAAACAGATTGACGTCGGTAACGAAGCTATCGGCGACGCGGACGGGTAGCACGAGGCAGTTCGGGCAGGTACCGAGTTCCCCGCCGTTATCGGCCTCGCCGCCGGAATCGTGCGCTTGCCCGGTCCCGTGGCCGTAACGCACTTCGTCGAGCGGGTCGTTATCGTCCTCGTAGAAGTCCCAGCCGCAGATGTCGTCGATGTAGCCGTTGTGGTCGTCGTCGGCGCCGTCGGAGAAGCGGAGGATGACGTCCTCGGGATCGACTGCACCGTTGTCGTTGAGGTCGGAGACACGACTGTCGGCGACGTGCCGTGGGCCGGCGAGATAGTCGGGCACCGTGAACAGGCCGTCGCCGTTGCGATCGTGCGGGTCGACGGGGTTGTCGCTGCCCTCGGGAACGGGCAGCTCGCCGCGATTCAGGTACAGTTTGTTAACGAGGTCGGGCAGTGGTTCGGCCCAGCGAATGCCCGAGTCGAGAACGGCGATGACGACGTCGGGGCGGCCGGTGGTGATCTGCCAGGCACGGTCGACGCTGGCGCCGCGGACGCCGAAGAGTTCCTGCGGGTTTGCATCGATGGTCGGGTCGCCGGTGGTGCCGCTGGTGAACTTCCAATCGTCGTTGAAGTCGTTGGGAACGGTCGGAGGTTCGGTCGCCGGCAGGAAGAGATAGCGGGAAAAATCGGTGGCCCCGAAGCACGGACGGTCGAGGTTCGGATCGCCACATGGTTGCGGATTCGGAGGGTAAGGCATTGCCGCACCCGCAACGCCGGTGACCAGCGCGGCAAGAGCTACGCCGGCAAGTGCGCGCCGAGACGCGGCGATCAGTCCGATTGGCATCCTTAACGCGTACCAGACGGGAGCGTTTGTGGACAATGGGGAAGTGGTGGGGCTTGGGGTGAGATGTTCATTGACTTTGGGGCTGGGACTTGGGACTTGGGGTTCGTATATGCTTCGTCTGCGTCAAGTCGCTCTGGCCGCGCGCGATCTCGAGTCGGTGGTGGACGACCTCTGCGCGGTACTCGGGATCGAGGTAGCGTATCGCGATCCGGGGGTGGGTGTTTTCGGCCTGCGCAATGCGGTCATGCCGGTCGGCGACACGTTTATCGAGGTTGTGTCGCCGGTGCAGGAGGGGACTACCGCCGGGCGCTTTCTCGATCGTCGTGGCGGGGACGGCGGGTACATGGCGATCTTTCAGTGCGACGACCTCGACGTTGCCCGCGTGCGGGTGGCGGCGGCGGGGGTAAGGATCGTTTGGAGCATAGATCTGCCCGAGGCGCGGACGATTCACCTGCACCCGCGCGACGTCGGGGGTGCGATCGTGTCGCTCGACACGATGGTGCCGCCGGCGTCGTGGCAATGGGCAGGTCCGCACTGGCGAGAGCGGGTGCGCAGCGAGGTGGCGATCGGGATCGTCGGGGCAGAGATCGAAGCCGACGACATCGAGGCGACGGCGGCGCGTTGGGCGGCGGTTCTGGGAGTCGGGGTCACGGTCGAGGGCGAGTCGCGGCGGGTGACCCTGGATGGCGGTGAAGTGCGCTTCGTGCCGGCAGCGGCGGGGCGGGGTGATGGTATGGTTACGGTCGACCTCGCGGTAGCCGATCTGGCTCGATTGTTGGGGACCGCTCGCCGCCGCGGTTTGGCAGTGACCGGCAATCGCGTTCGTATCGGTGGGGTTTCGTTCAGGGCCGTGGCCGCGGAAGCGGTTCGCCCTTGATACCGCAGGTCATCCGTGACGTGTGCGGGAGGTGGAAGGTTGCACTCTGGCAGCATCCGCCCTCGCCGGCGAACCGTCCGCGGGGCGGATCCGGAAGTGCGGTATGGGCATGAGTGGTGCTTGGCGAAAGGCAGTGCTCCGGTGGAGCGGGTTGGTTTGCGCGCTGCAGTTACTGCTACCGCAGGCGGCGGTGGCGGTGGATGTGCTGCTGCGTTGGACGGTGCCGCCCGAGCACGACCTGGCCGGATATCGTCTGTACCTTGGGAGTGAGTCGCGCGCGTACGAGACGCGGCTGGACGTCGTCCCTCAGGCTGCGACGGTGGCTGACGGCGTGGTCGGCTACGTCCTGACGGAAGGTCGCGCGGAGTTCAGGTACGCGGCCGTGACGGCGGTTAACCTGGCGGGCCTGGAGAGCGACTATTCCAACGAAAAGCACTTCTCGGAGACGGTGGAACGGTTGCCGCGGGCCGATGCGGGGCCGGACCGCTCGGTCAATATGGGCGCCGTCCTTGTTGTGGGTTCGCCGGCAGAGCCGGGCACGACCTACCTCTGGCGGCAGATTGCCGGTCCGCCCGGACTCGCTTTCGTGGCGCCGTTCGCCAGCGAGACGGAGGTTCGCGTTGCCAGTCCCGGCACGTACGAGATCGAGGTTGCTGCGGGGGACGAGCGTCAGGGGTTTGCCAGCCGTGACCGCGTGGTGGTGTCTGTGAGGAATGCGGCGACACCGACGGCCGCGCCGCAAGTGGCGACCCCAACCCCCGTGGCAACACGGAGTCCGAGTCCGGTGTCGTGGCCGCCCCCCGGGGCGAGCATGTTCGGGGAGATCTTGTATTACGGTGGCAGCGTGCCGGTCGGCGATGTGGAGGTAGAGGTTTTCGACGGGCAGTCGCCGGGATGGCCGCGGGCAGCCTCTGTGCGCACGGACGGCGCGGGACGGTTTGCCGTCTTCGGATTAGCGAGTGGAACGTGGCTGGTGCGGCCACGATCGAATGCAGGCACCGAGGGGGCGGTTACTGCACTCGATGCGGCCTACGTGTTTCAGGCGGTTGCGGGGACCCGCGAACTCAATGCGTTGCTGGAGACGGCGTGCGACACGGACGGTGACGGCTTCCTGACGGAACTCGATGGACGGTTGATTATGCAGCGGGCGGTGGGCACGCTGGCAAACCTCCCGGTGAGCGCGTTATGCGGTGGAGAGTGGCTGTTCGATCCCTTCGGCGGCGAGCCCGGAGAGGCCCTGCACGCCGGCGTGGCTCGGTATTCATGCCAATCCGGGGCGTTCCGGGTCGACACCGCCGGGCTGCCGGTCGGTCCATTGCAGTTCCGGGCCGTACCGCTGGGCGACTGCACGGGCGGTTGGCACTGGATGATCGCGGACGGGCAGTAGCGGCCGGGGGCAGAGCCCCGGCCCCGCCTGGCGGGCGCAGTTCGGGGATGCGAGCAGGGGGTATTTGCGGTATCTAGTTGGAGCAGGTGGGTTGGCACCTGGCAGGGATACCGCATGACTCACGGGGAGGATATCCGATGGTGACCGGGGAAGGGGCGTACCCACGGGTTGGTGGGTGGGTGTGATCGACCTGCGATCGGATGGGCGGGTCGCCGGCATTACGGACATCCGGGTCGCCCTCGCCGTACTACTGCTGGTGTTGGTGGGGGCGGCGCTTTACCGCAATGTTCTGCCGCTCTGGGTGGCAGATCTCTGGGTCGACGATAACTACTCGCACGGGATAATTGTGCCTTTCGTGTCGGCGTGGTTGGCTTACGACCGGCGCGACGATCTGGCCCGACTGGTCCCTCAACCAAGCTTGGTCGGCCTGGCGATCGTCCTGGGAGGGGTCGGTCTGTTGCTGGTCGGTCGGTTGGCCGCGGAACTCTTCACGATGCGTCTTTCGCTGGTGGTCGTGATCGTGGGCGTGATTGTCTCGGTTCTGGGCTGGGGATACGCCCGGATACTGGCGCTACCGCTGGGGTTCCTGCTGTTCATGGTGCCGCTGCCGGCGGTGGTGCTCAATTCCGTAACCCTGCCGTTGCAGTTCGCCGCCTCCGAGATCGCGGTAACGGCGTTGCACTGGCTGCGCTTGCCGGCCCTGCGCGAGGGCAACATCATACTGTTGCCGAACACCTCGCTGGAAGTGGTCGAAGCGTGCAGTGGGCTGCGATCGCTCATTTCGTTGGGGGCGATGGGTGTCGTTGTGGCGGTCCTGTTTCTTCGCGGCACTGGACCGCGAGTGTTGTTGGCGGCGTTGAGCGTTCCGATTGCCGTGCTGATGAACGGCGCACGAGTGGCGGGCACCGGCGTCCTGTCGTACTACTACGGTTCGGAGGTCGCCGAAGGCTTCTTCCACACGTTTTCGGGTTGGTTAGTGTTCGTCGCGGCCCTGGCGCTCCTGGCCGCGGCTGCCATGGTGGTCCGTCCATTGGACCGTACCAGTGGGTGAGGTGGCCGTGGGAGCGGTCTGGCGACACTACTGGATCACGATCGGTGTGCTGCTCGCCGCCGTACCCCTGCCGGGTTTACTGGGGCGCAACGATCCCGTCCCGTTGCGGCGCCCACTGGACTCGATGAGCGTCGAACTCGAGGGCTGGCGTGGGCGCGACGAAGCGATTGGCGAGCGCGTAGCGCAGCGACTCGGGACCCGCGACGTTCTGCTGCGCGAGTATCGAGATGCGGCGGGAAATCGGGT
The DNA here is from genome assembly GCA_023150935.1 of Candidatus Binatia bacterium. Classification (NCBI taxonomy): domain Bacteria; phylum Candidatus Binatota; class Binatia (SeqCode); species Binatia bacterium. Next base: position 78,342 of record JAKLJW010000002.1, read on the forward strand.
GTGGCTCTATGTCAGCTATTTCGCGCGCCAGCAGCAGGGCGAGCAAAGTCATTCGCCGAAGAACTGCCTGCCCGGAGCGGGTTGGCAGCCGATCGAGGATCGTCGGGTGCCGTACCCTTTCGGCGGGCCGGCGGCGGGGGAAATGAACGAGATAGTGTTCGCTAAAGGGGATCACCGGCAGCTCGTGTATTACTGGTTCAGAGAGCGCGACCGGATCGTTGCCAGCGAGTACCTGGTCCGCTGGTACATGATCGTAGATGCGGTCATGCGCCAGCGAACCGACGGGGCACTGGTGCGCGTTTCTACGCCGGTGGTTCGGAACGAGGCGGAGGCGCAAACGACGATTGCCGCGTTCATGCGAGTCGCTATGCCGGCGCTCGATGCGGTATTGCCCGAGTAGGAGAGAGGTGTGTCGACGATGACGACGGAGCTTCCGGACACGGCAAGCGACAAGGCGGTATTGCGGGGGCGCACGATGCGTGCGCTAGGGGCCGGTGTCCTCCTGGGGCTGGCGTTCCTCGGGGCGTGTGCAAGTAAGGAGCAGAGAGCCGCGGACCATGTCAGCCGAGGCCGGGAGTACCTTGCCGCGGAGAAATATCGCGAGGCGGAGATCGAGTTCCGCAATGCGCTGCAGATCGATCCGAAGGACGCGGCCGCGCACTACCAACTCGCGCGGGCCTATCTGGGCATGAACGACCTGAACAACGCGTTCGCCGAACTCCAACGCGCGCTGGCCCTGGATCCGAAGCTGCGCGACGCGAGGCTCGAGCTGGGCCGTCTTTATTTGGCCGGCGGCGACGGGAACAAGGCGGAGGAGCAAGCCCGCAATCTCATCGAGGCGAACGCCAGGGATGTCGATGCGTATCTCCTTCTGGCTACGCGATTCATGATCGAGGGCCGGACGGAAGACGCCACGAATGCCGTAAAGGAGGCGCTGGCGATAGCGCCGAACTCGGCGGCGGTGCGCCTGACCGAGGGGCGCTTGTTGGCAACGCAGGGCAAGCTCGAAGAGGCCAAGCAGGCCATGGCGCAAGCAATCGCGCTCGATCCCGACAAACTCGATGCCTACACCGCCCTGGCCATGTTCGACCGACTGCGCGGCGAGAATGCGGCCGCCGAGGAAGTGCTGAAACAGGCCATCGCGAAGTTTCCGAAGAACAGCGCGCCGTCGTTCCAGTTAGCGGAACTCTACCTCGCCGAGGCCAAATTCGACGAGGCGGAGGCGATCCTCGATCGGATGGCAAAGGACGGCCCCGACACCCTCGCGGCGAAACGGCGACTTGTCGACGTCTACCTCGAACGCGGAAAAATGCCGGAGGCCGAACGCGGCGTGACAGAACTGGTGGCGGCGAACAAGGACGACCTCGAGACGCGCTACGTCCAGGCCCGGTTGCTGGTCGCCAGGGGTGATGTGCAGAAGGCCGCGGCGGAACTCGAACAGATCCTCAAAGAGTGGCCCGGCTTCGTACGGGCCCGCTATCAGTTGGCAATCGCGCGCGTGCGCGAAAACAAGCTCGACCAGGCAGTGCAGGAGCTCACCACCTGCCTGCAATACGAACCCGGTTTTCTCGCCGGCCGCATGCTGCTGGCGAGAGTCTATTTTCAGAAGGGATCGGCCGACCTGTCGCAGGAAGAGGCCAAGCGCGTGCTCAGGGCGGCGCCGCGGAGCGTCGACATGCAGCTCATCGTAAGCGACACCGCACTCGCCCGCGGTAACTTCCCGGAGGCCCGGGCGGCGGCCGAGGCGCTGGTGCGGGACTTCCCGGACCGTGCACAGGGATACCACCGCCTCGGGCGTGCACTGGCGAGTGAAGGCAAGCACGCGGAGGCCGTCGTGCAACTCGAGCGCGCCCTCTCGTTGAGTCCAACCTCCGCGGATATTCTCGCCGACCTGATTACCGTCATGGCCGCCGAGGGCAAGTCGGAACAATTGCGCATAGATCGGGTGCGCCGGCACGTGGACGCCAATCCGGAGGTGGGCAACGCACGACTGGTGCTGGCGCAGTTGCTCCTGGCCAGCGGCGACACGGCGGGCGGAACGGCGACCCTCGAGGAGACCATCAGCCGGAACCCTGACCTGCTGGCGGCCTATTTCGTCCTTGGTTCCGTGTACGGCCAGGGTGGACAGCTACCCCAGGCCCGCGCGCAGTTCGAACGCCTCGTTCAGCGCGACCCCAAAAGCGTCGTCGCACACATGATGCTGGGCGTCATCGACGAAATGGAGGGGAAGTACGCGGACGCCGCGCAGCAGTACAAGCAGGCTCTCGACTTGCAACCGGAATTCGCTCCGGCCGCAAACAATCTCGCGTGGCACTACGCCGAGCGCGAAAACAACCTCGACATCGCTCTGGAACTGGCCCGTAAGGCGCGCGCAAAGTTGCCCGACGACCCCTACATCGCCGATACCCTGGGCTGGATCCTTTACAAACGTAACCTGTTCGGGGCGGCCATCGAACAACTCAAGGAGAGCGCCGGCAAGCTGCCCGATAATCCGGAGGTCCGCTACCACCTCGGTATGGCCTACTTGAAGAACGGAGACACGGCCAGAGCGCAGGCGGAACTGACCGCTGCCCTGGAGCAGAAGGGCCAGTTCCCGTCAGCCGACGCCGCACGCGCGGCCCTGAGTGGCATCGAGGCGGAAGAACCCAGGCCTTAGTAGTGATGGGCACAATTACGGCGACGTATTCCGTACGACGCTTCCCGTTCGCCCCGAGTAGCCCCGTTTTCTTAGGGGCGTATCCAGGGGCAGCCTGGCGAGCGGCTTTGCGGCCCCGCCCCTCGATACGCCGCCGAAAAGATGGCGCTACTCGGGACGAACGGAATACGTCGCCGGACTAATGAACCGGAGTACTTAGGAGCCAGGAGCCTGTCGGAACCTTCCTCGGCGCGCCCGCTCGGCAGCGCTTGCGACACGCTCGTGACGGGGCGGCTACGGACCCGTCACGGACGGATTGCAGTGGCTCCGCGGAGCAGAGTCGGCCCCCTTTTCAGCGGCCGGGTCGGTAGGCTACTCGATTAGCTCATGCGATTGGCGCGCCATGGCTTTCGGGTGCCGGCCATTGCCGTGGCACTCGTGCTGGTCGGGGGCGGCACCGCAGCTCGGCTGTCGGCGCAGGTTCCTCCGCCGACGTGGAGTGCCGCGTTCTCGACACCAACCGCGGACGCCGTCTTGTCGGGAGGCGCACGCAACGTGATCCTCTTCATCGGCGACGGCATGGGCGATAGCGAAATCACCATGGCGCGCAACTACCACGTGGGAGCTGCCGGGCGGTTGCACATGGACCGCCTGCCGCACACCGGCGCCATGACGACTTATGCGGTGAGCGAAGCCCAGCCGCCGCGGCCGGAATACGTTACCGATTCCGCGGCCAGTGCCACCGCCTGGGCCACCGGACGGAAGACGAGCAACGGCCGGCTTTCCACGACCACGGGAGGCGGAGAGTCGCTACCCACCATTGCCGAGATGGCCAAAGCCCACGGGCTGGGGACCGGCAACATCTCCACCGCGGAGTTGACCGACGCGACCCCCGCTGCGCTGGGAGCGCACGTCAACAGCCGCAAGTGCCAGGGACCGGCCGATATGGCGCCCTGCCCACCGTTCAGGCGAGCCACGGGCGGTCCGGGGTCGATTGCGGAACAACTCCTGGATCGCGATTTCGATGTGTTGCTCGGCGGGGGGAAACAACGGTTCGCCCAAGCCCTCGATTCGCCGGAGAGCGATGCTGCGACCGTCCTCGAGGCGGCCCGGAGGCGGGGGTACACCGTGATCGAGGACGCCTCCGGCCTGGCCGCGGCCCCACCGGAGGGTAAGGTGCTCGGGCTCTTTGCGGCGGCCGAAATGACCCCGGAATGGACCGGTCAGCCGGCCACCCGATTCCCCGGCACCGGGCCACAACGCTGCCGCACCGGGCAGCGTCCCGCCCGGCAACCCAGCCTGGCGGAGATGACCCGCGTTGCCATCGATCGGCTGCAGCGGGCTCAAGCGGGGAAACCCCGGGGATTTCTGTTGCAAGTCGAAGGGGCCTCGATCGACAAGCTGGGCCACCTCGCCGACCCCTGTGCGCAGATTGGCGAAACCGTCGCGCTGGATGCGGCGGTCGGGGTAGCATTGGACTTCGCCGCCGCGCACCCGGACACGCTGGTTATCGTTACCGGCGACCACGGCCACGCCGTACAAATTCTACCGCTGCCGGACTGGACGGATCACAGTCCGGGCCTGCTCAGCACCCTGCTGACGGCGGACGGCACCCCGATGCACGTCGCCTACGCCACCAGTGCCACCCCGGGGCGCTACCAGGAACACAGCGGCACCCAGGTGCGAGTCGCCGCCCAGGGCCCCTCCGCAGAAAGGGTCCAGGGTATTATCGACAACACCGATCTGTTCACCCTCATGCGCGACGCCCTTGGCCTCCCCGCCCCCAACGGCACGGGGGTTAGGTAGGACGGACTCACCGTTCCCGACTCTACTTCGGCCTGGCCCGATACAAGGGACCCGGGGTGGTGCCGGACAGCGCAGGTTGCACCGGCACTAAGCGTGATTATCGGACATTGCGGGTGGCGGAGAAAACCCATCGAAAGGAGCAAGACCCATGACAAACCTGACTCTCTGGAGACCGCACCGCGAACTGTTCAACCTGCAGCACGACATCGAGGAGATGTTCGACCGGTTCTTCGATGTCGACCGCGCCCGGCCCGGCGGAGGCCGGCGGACGCCGCTGATGCCGGCGATCGAGACTTTCACCCGCGATGACCGGTTGGTGGTGAGGGCCGATCTTCCCGGAATCGACCCGGCGCACGTGGAGATCGCCGTCGAAGGTACCCGCCTGACCATCAAGGGCGAGCGCAAGTGGACGTCCGAGCGGACCGCGCCCGAAGGCGGTTACAGCGAGGTGACGTACGGCAGTTTCGAACGCGCCCTGACCCTGCCCGAGGGTGTCGACCCCGAGTCGGTCGAGGCCTCGTACAAGGACGGAGTCCTCGAAGTCACGATGAAGACACCGGCGAACCTTGCTCCCCGCAAGGTCCCGATCACCGTGCACTGACCGTACGAGTTCACCCGGGCGCCCGGTGGATGCCGGGCGCCCGGGTTTTCGCGGTGGATCGGCACCGACGCCTTGACAGCCCCAGATGCGGTGGTTAATCCGGGCTCGCGTTCGGACCGGAAAGTGCCGGCCGCCTGCGGCCGGCAGGTCCGGCTTAACCGAACGAAATCTTGGTAGAAGTAATCAGGAGGTAGCAGCATGGGTATGCGTGTGCGGCCGCTGCAGGACCGGGTGATCGTCAAGCGCATTGACGAAGAGCAGAAAAGTCCGGGCGGGATAATCATTCCGGACACGGCTAAGGAGAAGCCACAGCAGGGCGAAGTGGTTGCGGCCGGCCCGGGCAAGCGCGACGAGAACGGCCACCTGCAGGCCCTCGACGTCAGGCAAGGCGACCGCGTCCTCTTCGGTAAGTACGCGGGGACGGAGATAAAACTGGAAGGAGAAGAACTGCTCATCATGCGTGAGGACGACATCCTCGGCGTTATCGAGCGCTGAACGTCCCACGTTCCACCAGGCGGCATTTGCCCCACACGTACACAGGAGGACAAACACCAATGACAGCAAAAATCGTGGCGTTCGGCGAGGACGCCCGCCGCCGCATCATGCAAGGCGTCAACACTCTGGCCGACGCCGTGACCGTAACCCTCGGCCCCAAGGGACGTAACGTCGTGATCGAGAAATCGTGGGGCGCCCCGACGGTGACCAAGGATGGCGTCACGGTCGCCAAGGAAATCCAGCTCGAAGACAAGTTCGAAAACATGGGCGCGCAGATGGTCAAGGAGGTCGCCTCGAAGACCTCCGACGTTGCCGGCGACGGTACGACCACCGCGACGGTCCTGGCCCGGGCCATCTTTACCGAGGGCTCCAAGATGGTGGCCGCCGGACACGATCCGATGACCATCAAACGGGGCATCGACAAGGCCGTCGCCAGGGCACTGGAGGAGCTCAAGAGCGTTTCCAAGTCTACCAAGGGTCGCGAGGAAATCGCCCAGGTCGGCACCGTTTCGGCCAACGGCGACACGACCATCGGGGATATCATTGCCGAGGCCATGGACAAGGTCGGCAAGGAAGGCGTGATCACCGTCGAAGAGGCCAAGAGCCTCGAAACCACCCTCGAAGTCGTCGAGGGGATGCAGTTCGACCGCGGTTATCTCTCGCCTTACTTCGTCACCGATCCCGAGCGCATGGAGACCGTGCTCGAGGATCCGTACATCCTCATTAACGAGAAGAAGATCAGCAACATGAAGGACCTGCTTCCCATTCTCGAGCAGGTTGCGAAGTCGGGCCGGCCGCTACTGCTGATCGCCGAGGACGTCGAAGGCGAGGCGTTAGCAACCCTGGTGGTCAACAAGATCCGCGGCACGCTGACCGCGGCGGCTGTAAAGGCGCCCGGATTCGGCGACCGCCGCAAGGCCATGCTGGAAGACATCGCCATCCTCACCGGCGGCCGCCTGATTGCCGAGGAACTGGGTATCCGACTCGAAAACGTCAACCTCAAGGATCTCGGCCGCTGCAAGCGCGTAGTCATCGACAAGGACAACACGACCATCATCGACGGGGCTGGCAAGAAGTCGGACATCGAGGGGCGCATCAAGCAGGTTCGCGCCCAGATCGACGAGACGACCTCCGACTACGACCGCGAAAAGCTCCAGGAGCGCCTTGCCAAGATGGTCGGCGGGGTCGCGGTCATCAAAGTCGGAGCCGCCACCGAAGTCGAGATGAAGGAGAAGAAGGCGCGTGTCGAGGATGCCATGCACGCCACGCGCGCGGCCGTCGAGGAGGGTATCGTTCCCGGCGGTGGTGTCGCTCTGGTGCGGGCCGCCGCTACCCTCGACAACCTCGAAGCGACGACCGAAGAGCGCGTCGGCGTCCAAATCGTCCGCCGCGCCATGGAGGAACCGACACGCCGCATCGCCGCAAACGCCGGTACCGACGGTTCGGTGATCCTGGACAAGGTGAAGAACGGCAAGGGCGCCTTCGGATTCAACGCGGCCAGCGAAGAATTCGGCGATCTCGTGAAGGAAGGCATCATCGATCCCACCAAGGTCGTGCGCACCGCGCTGCAGAACGCCGCCTCGGTGGCCGGCCTGCTCCTGACCACCGAGGCGGTGGTCGCGGAAAAACCGGAAAAGAAGGAGGCCGCCCCGGGCGGCGCACCCAACTACGACGACATGTAGGTCGTGCGAATCGAACGCGCGTCGCAACTGGCGCGCGTGAGAGTGTGCCGCGAGCGCCCGCCCCGGACCCCCGGGAGCGGGCGCTCGCGCTTTCGGCCTCGCCGTCGAGGGTCGCCTGGGCGCGCCCGAATTCCTTGCCGCCGAGACGGCAGATCGTAAGACTACCTCACCGTCGGAAGCGCCGCGGCGCGCAGCTTGCACCGCTCGATGTACGCGCGCCGGACCAACTGCGTGTCCTGCACGAAGTACCCCAACTCCTCGAGGAGCAACGCCTGCGGCCCGTCGCACAGAGCCTGTTCGGGCCGCGGATGGAAGTCGACCAGTACCATGTTGGCGCCGGCGATCACCCCCTGCGCCGTGACATGTTGGATGTCCAGAATACCGTCCGGCGCCACCGCCTTCTTGCCCACCGCGTGCGACGGATCGATGCATACGGGCAGACGGGTAAGTCGTCTCACCACCGGCACATGACCGAAATCGACCAGGTTGCGGTGCGGGTCGCCGAGTTGGGTCTTCATGCCGCGCAGACAGAACACGATGTTGCTGTTGCCGGCCGTGGCAACGTACTCGCAGGCGTTGAGCGACTCGTCCAGGGTGATGCCCATGCCGCGCTTGAACAGCACCGGGAACTCCCGCTGCTGACCGACTGCCTTGAGGAGTTCGAAGTTCTGCGCGTTGCGCGTGCCGATCTGCACCATCACCCCGGTGGGATGACCGGCGGCCGCCAGCGCCTCGCGAATCTCGTCGATCTGATCCTCATGGGTGATTTCCATCGCGACGATCTCGATGCCGTACTTGCCGGCCAGCTCGAACACGTACGGCAGACACGCCTTCCCGTATCCCTGAAAATCGTAGGGGCTGGTCCGCGGTTTGTACGCCCCTGCCCGCGTGGTGCGAATGCCGGCGGCCTGTAGGGCCCGAAACATCGCCTCGGTGCTCTCTCGCGAGTCGACGGCGCACAGCCCCGGAAAGACGTGGAAGTCCTCCTGACTGAACCGGATGCCGCGGTACGTGAACCCGATCGCTTCGACCTGTCCCTCGTGCCGGCCGATCGACCGGTAACGCTCGCGGATGCGAATGACCTTCTCTACCGCCGGGAACTCCTCGAATGGCTCCATCGGCATGGTGGCCGTCGATCCCAACAGGTAAACCTCGGTCAGGACGCGCGTGGCGCCCTGGATCTGGCGGGCCACTGCCGTGACGTCCGGATACCGCTCGGCCAGCCGAATGACCTGAGCCACCTCGGGCGACTCCGGCAGGATGTCGGCTTTCATTACGATGATCATAATCGGCGCCTCTTCCGCTGTGCGTACCGCGCCGGCAGGGGAGCGGCCAGCGTCAGCCGATAATGTCAAAGGCGCAACCGGGCGGCAACGGGAGGCCGCTGAGGGTCAGGGTCACGGCAAAGTCGCTGACAGTGCCTCGATACGCCGCCAGAAGAAGGCGGCTACTCGGCTCGAACGGTTCAAAACCTTGGAAACCGTTCGCCCCGAGTAGCGGCCCGTTCCTTGGGCCGCGTATCGAGGGGCCGTCTGACGCCCCCGTGGACGACTTTACCGTGGCCCTGGCTGAGGGTGGGCGGCCGGGAGGCGGAGACCGGAAAAGAGACGGGGGAGCTCGGTGCGCAGCGAATGACCAACGGCGACCCGTGCAAGCCCGGCAATGACCGACGGGCCCCCGCCTTGACCCTTTCTTCGCTGCCCCGGTATCGTCGCCGCCATGGGCAATCTCGATCGCAAGACCGCGCCATGGCGCGAACTCCGACGCCCGCACCGGAATCGATCTCGCGCGCGGACCCTGCGCAGCCCGCGCTGCGGAGACCGCGTCTGAGCAACCCGGGCAACCGAGGTCTTCTCGGTCGGTGTGTCGAACGGTTCGGGAGTCGCCTAACTTACCGACACGGGAGTTGGGAGTCGTCGCATGGTACGTACTGTCGAGTGGCGCAACGGCGCCGTGGTTCTCATCGATCAACGTCTGCTGCCCGGGCAAGAGGTCTACCGCGTCTGCCGCGACTATCGGCAAGTGGCGGCGGCGATAACGAACATGGTCGTGCGCGGCGCCCCGGCGATCGGCGTGACGGCGGCCTTCGGAATCGCGCTCGGCATGCGACAGGCGAAGGGAAACCTGCCGCAGTCGATGGAGCGCATCTGCGACACATTCGCTCGCACGCGGCCCACGGCCGTCAACCTCTTCTGGGCCATCGAGCGGATGCGCAACGTCCTGACGCGACTGTATACACAGGACCCGGCGGCGGTCCGTGAAGCGTTGCTGGCCGAAGCGCGAGCCATCCACAGAGATGACATCGCTGCCAATCGTGCGCTCGGACGGTACGGCGCCGAACTGCTGCCGGACCCCGCAAGGGTCATGACCCACTGCAATGCCGGCGCCCTGGCCACCGCCGGCTACGGGACCGCTCTCGGGGTCATTCGCGCCGCGCGTGAGGCGGGCAAGCGGGTTGCCGTCGTGGCCACGGAAACCCGCCCGTTCCTCCAGGGGGCGCGCCTTACGGCGTGGGAGCTGAAAAAGGACCGCATCCCGGTGACGCTGATTACCGACAACATGGCCGGCCACGTGATGCAATCGGGGACGGTGTCGTGCGTTGTCGTTGGTGCCGATCGCATTGCCGCCAACGGAGATGTTGCGAACAAGATCGGTACCTACACGCTCGCCGTGTTGGCGAAGCGGCATCGGGTGCCGTTCTTCGTGGCCGCACCGACGTCGACGGTAGACCTCGCCTGCCCCGACGGCGGTGGAATTCCGATCGAAAGCCGCGACCCTCGCGAGGTGACCCACGTACAGGGGCGGCAGCTCCCACCCAGCGGCATCAAGGTCCTCAACCCCGCCTTCGACGTCACCCCACACGACCTGGTCACCGCGATTGTAACCGAGGCTGGCGTTGCCCGCCCCTCCTTCGCACGCCACCTGCGCCGGCTCGTCAATGACGCCGCCCGCAACCGTACCGGCGCCGTCACCGCAACGCACCGAAGCCACGGAGGTCGTCAGGCACCGCACGTCGTTCGTCGCTGACCACTCTTCGGCCGGTTTTCCTGCAGTGCCCGGTCGCCGTTGAACGCCTGCCGGGCGTCGGCTATCGGCACCGCCACGGAGGGATCCGCATGCTCCGACACTACGAGCTCATCCACAGCTTCAGCCGCGCGGCGGCCAACGCGCAAATGGCCGTCTGGGGATACCCGTCCCCACCCCACCCGCTGCCGCCGGCGTCTTGCGGCGTCGACGTCTACCGGGTCGTCCACACAACCGCAGATCGCGAGGGTCGCTCGGTACCGGCGTCCGGACTCCTCGCCGTACCGACCGGCCTGGACGGTCCGCGCCCGCTGATCGCTTTCACGCACGGCACCGCGACGCAGCGCATTTCCGCCCCGTCGACATTCAATTACCAGGTGCAAACTCCGGTGTTCGCCTTCGCCACCGGCGGTTACGTCGTCAGTTGCACCGACTATCTCGGCCTCGGGTCGAGTCCGGTCATGCACCCGTACGTAATCGCTGACGCCAACGCGACCGTGGCGGTCGATATGCTCCGTGCCTCTCGTGAACTCTGCGCCCGGGTAGGTATGCCGCTTGACGGCCGGCTCTTCGTCACCGGTTATTCCGAGGGCGGACACGCGGCGATGGCGTTGGCGCGAGCCGCCCAGGGCGCGGCCGACAGCGGAGCGACCGACCTGGCCGTGGCCGCTGCCGCACCGCTGGCGGGTGTGTACAACCTGACGGTCGGTGCCGCTCCCGAACTGGCGGCCAAGGCGCCGCCGGGCACCGGCCTGCTGTTCGTCTGTTACACCCTGCTGGCGTGGCAATCGTACTACGGCGACCTCTACCGCTCGCTCTACGATGTGCTGCGGTTCCCGTTCGCTGCCATGGTGCCGCGGGTCTTCGACGGTACGCTCTCGCTGGACCGCACCCGCGAGGCCCTGTACGCGGCCGCACTGGAACAGTACCGGATCGATCACGACGACCGCGGCGATCCACCACCGGCGATCACGACGTTCGATGTCATTACGCCTGATTTCGCCGCGGCCTTCCTCGATCCGGCGTCACCGATCGGCCGCCGCATTCGCGAGAACTCCGTGCACGACTGGACGCCGCGCATGCCGATGTACCTTGTCGGTGCGCGCAACGACACGCAGGTGCCGTTTGCCGGCACGCTCGACGCGGTGCGCACGATGCGAGCCCGCGGCGTGAGCGGCACCACACTGAACTTCCACGACCAGGGCCCCGAGTACGATCACCTCACGGGGGTCGCCGGCGCGTACGCGCTGGCCCGTTTGTTCTTCGACGGCGGCTTCGCGGCGGTGCCGAAGGACCCCGACCCGCGGTAGGACACGCGCCCAGGCGGTACACCCGAGGGTCAGCCGGCAGGCGCGATGTTCACCCGTTGGCCGTCGCGGAGTGGGGGATCGCCGATCACCACGCTTTCGCCCCCACTGAGTCCCTGTGCAATGCGCACGTTCGGCCCGACCTCGCCCGCGGTCTCCACCGTCGTTTGCTTCGTACGACCCCCGGCGACCACCCAGACGAAGTTACCCCCCGCGGAGGCCCGGTGCAGCGCGCTCACCGGCACGAGGACCGTGGTGGCCTCGGCGGCTCCGTTATCCGGGCGCGCGGAATCCAGGAAGGTGACCCTGGCGCTCATGTCCGGGAGCAGCTTGTCGTCGGGCGCCGTGATCTGGACCTCGACCTTCAGGGTTCCCTTCTGGCGGTCGACCTGCGGATACAGCTTGACGACCCGTGCCGGGTAGCGTCGGTTCGGATAGGCATCGGGGGCTACTTCGGCCGGCTGACCGATGTGGATGCGACTCAGGTCAGCTTCGTTGACATCGACCTCGGCCCGGAGGTCAGACATGTTGGCGAGCCTGATCAGGTCGCCCGAGCCGGCGAAGCCGCCCGGAACCGCGATCTCTCCCACCTCCTTGAGCTTGGCGAGGACGACACCGTCGGTAGGCGCGCGCAGCGTCGTGTAATCGAGGTTGACCCTGGCTTGCTGCAGTTCCGCCTCGAGTTGCAACAGTGTGGCGCGCGCGACGGCGGCCTTGTTTTCGAGCACGTCGAGTTCCTGTTGCGAAATCACGTCCTTGCCGCGCAGCGCCTCGCCGCGCCGCAACTCCGATTCGGCGAGGGTCAGGTTGGCACGGGCGACCTGCAACCCGGCTTCGATGCGCGCCAGTGCGGCTCGGTAGTCGCGGTCATCCAGTTGGACGAGCGGGGCATCTCGACGTACCGACTGCCCCTCTTCGACGAAGTACCGGTCTATACGCCCGGGAACCCGAACTCCCACCTGCACGTAGCGGTCGCCCGTCACCACGTATCCCGACCCCGACAGAACCGGTGCCGGGCCGGTTTGTGCCGCGCTGACGCGCAGCGCCGTCGCAACGGCGACCACGGGAATGCGGCCGAACAGCATCCAGACGCCGCCGCCGAGCACGGCGGCGATTCCGGTCGCCGCCGCCACCCACCGCAACCACCGCCGGCGCACCCGCCGCGGCGGGCTTGCCCCGACCGGCGGACGGTCGATCTTCAGAGAAGCCAGGTCGGCCCGCAATTGGTCGTCGTTGCCCATCGCCTTATCGTCTCGATCCACACCAGCATACCGTCCCCTCCCCCAACCCCCAAACCCCCGTCAAGCCTTCCGCAACGCCTCGATCGGCCGCAGTCGTGCCGCGCGCCAGGCCGGTCCGAGACCGCCGCAGAAGCCGATGAGACACGCCAGCCCCAGGGCGCCCACGAGGTCGCCCGCGCCCACCCGCAACGTGACGACATTGGTGGTGAACGTAGACGCGCCAAAGGCGACGCCTCCGAGCCAGGCGTCCACCGCTTGCGACAAGATCGCCGCCCCCCCCGCCCCGACGAGGAAACCGATCGCCGATAGCACCACCGCCTCGATCTGGAACGCCGTCAGGATCGCTCGGCGAGAAAAACCCAGTGCCCGCAGCGTCCCGATCTCGGCGGTGCGCGCTTGCACGGCGGCGTACATGGTGTTTGCCGCACCGAAGCCGGCACCGATTCCCGCCAGCACCGCTATGCCCACGACCAGCACGTACAGGGAATTGGCGGACTCGGACTGCTTGGCATAGTAATCGGTCTCGGGCTGCGCCTCGAGCGCCCAGCGCGGATCGTTCCCGATGCGCTGCACCAGAGCATCCATGGCGGCTGGCGAGGTGGTGCGCAGCCGTACGCCCGAGTACGGGAACACCCGCTTGGCGTCGTTGCCGAGTTCGCGGACGTCGACCCACACCTCGCTCTCGAACGACGACCCGCCGGCGTCGAAGATGCCCACCACTTTCCAGGCGCCGCGGCCGAACTCCAATTCGCTGCCGATCTCCGCTCCGGCGTAGCGGCCGGCGACGCCTCTGCCGACGATTGCCTCGTGCGCGCTCGGGTTGAACATGCGCCCGTCGGCGATGCGGACTGCGTCGTGCACCTCCAGAGCCACCGGCTCCACGCCGCGGACGAGGACGTTCTCGCGCCCTCCCGCTTTGGTCCGGAAGAACGGCTGCACCACCAGCTCCGGCGAGGCCAGAGGTCGATCTTCGGCGTCGCGGGCGATACCGTCGAAATACTTGAGCGCTTGATGCGCGGCGAGCGGAACCTGACTGGCCCCGTCGTTGTCCGATCCCTTGCGCATCACCACGAGATTGCGCGGATCGCCGCTGGTTACCAGGGTGCGCTTGAGACTCGAGATGAGGCCGAGAAACAGACACGAGGCGATAACGACCAGCGCTATGACCCCGGCGGTCATAACACTTCGCCCCGGCCGGGCGGCCACGTTGCGGATACTGTAAGAGAGGGGGAGGAGCATGGGGGCGTGGGGGATCGAGCGTGCTCGGCGCGGCCGATTGTCGGGGCGGTGCCTGCGGGGAAGGACTCCGGCACCTCCCTAGAACACCTCGTGCAGCGCGGTCACCACCGATTTACGGGCGGCCCCCCAGGCAGGCACCACGCCGGCGAGCATACCGACGACCAGCGAAAGGAATAACCCATTAGCGACGACCGGGGCGGTGATAATGAAACTACCCAGTGGTCCAAGCGTCGGATTGGCGCCCGCGGCGGCGCGCAACATACCCGTGGCGCCGAGCGACATCAGAACGCCGGCGACCCCCGCGACGATGGCCAGCAGGAGCGCCTCGGCAAGCAGGGTGGCGAAGATCGCGCGCCGGCCGAAGCCGATGGCCTTCAATACGGCGATCTCCCCGGCCCGTTCTCGGACTCCCATCGAGGCGGTGTTGGCGGCTATGAACACGATGCACAGTGCCACCAGCCCGGTGACGATGAGGACGATCGTGACGAAACCCTGCAACGAACCGAAGAAGTTCGAAAAGAAGCTCTTCTCGGTTTCCGACGCCGTCTCAGCGTCGCTGTTGCGCGACATTTCGTCGACGGTGCGCATGATCGCGTTAACCTTGGCCGGGTCGCCGGCCCGCACCCAGATCATGCCGACGATGCCGAGACCCTTGCGCCCCTGCGCCTTCAGGGCCTGATCGAGGTACTCCTGGTTGAACCAGAGCAGCGGAGCGCGTTCGCTGGCGATTTCTCCGACGATCCGCAGGTCGAGGTTTACCGGCCACACGGTGCTCTTCAGCGTGATGCGATCGCCGACCTTCCAGCCGTAGCGTTTCATCACCTGCCGGCCGACGATGGCACCGTCTCGGTAACGCTGGAAATCCGCCAGCTGTTCCGGGGTGATCGGCCAATCGGGATACACGGCGCCGACATGCTCGACCTCGACGGCGAAGTTCGGAAAGGTCACCTTGCCGGCCTCCTCGTAAGCGCCGCCGAACCACACCTGACCCATGGCAGCGGCCACGCCGTCGATCTGCCGAACCTTGCGGGTGAACGATGCCGGCATCGGGTAAACCACTCCGGCCTTGTTGTGCACGGAGATGCGGGTGTTGTTGGCCATGCTGTCGAGAATGGCGTTGAGGCCATCGGGCATCGTCAGCAGCAGGCAGACGAGGGCCACCGCAAGCGCGACCGCGCCGCCCGTCAACGCGGTGCGCAGCTTGTTGCGCCAGAGATTGGCCCAGATCCAGCGGGAGTAGGTCATGGCGCCGGCGGGCTAACCGTGGACGTCGGATGAGCGCCGGCAGCCAGAAGCAGGGCGGCCTCGGCGCGTTCGGCGTCGTCGCCTTCGAGCAGTATGCCCTTGTCGAGGTGGAAGGCGTCGTCCACAAAACGCAGGGCCCTGGGATCGTGCGTGACCATGACGATCGTCTTGCCGAACTCGTTCTTGAGCTGGCGCAGGAGGCCGAGTGTGGCCTCGGCGTTACGGGCGTCGAGATCGCCAGTCGGTTCGTCGGCGACGATCAGGTCGGGGTCCGTGACGATCGCACGCGCGATGGCTACGCGCTGCTGCTCGCCGCCGGAAAGCGTGCGCGGGTAGTGGTCGAGGCGGTGTTCCAGGCCGACTATGCGCAAGGCGGTTTCGGCCCGGCGGGCGCGCTCGGGCTTGCCCAGATGAGTCAGGAGCAGGGGCAGGGCGACGTTGTCGCGCGCGTTCAGTACCGGGATCAGGTTGAAGAACTGGAAGATCAGGCCGACGTGCCGGGCCCGCCACGCCGCCAGGTCGTCCTCCGTCAAATCGTCCAGACGGGCCCCCGCGACGATGACCTCTCCCGAGGTCGGCCGGTCGATGCCCGAGACCAGATTCAGCAGGGTCGACTTGCCGGAACCCGACGGGCCCATGAAGGCGACGAAATGCCCGCGCGGCACCTGCAGCGAGACATTATCGAGCGCGTGTACGTCGTCCACGCCGCGAATGTAGCGACGAGACACATGGCGAATCGCGACGAGGGCACCCTCGCCGGTGGGGGGCGGCGTTCCGTACATGGCCTGCACGTCGAGATTACCCGACGTGCGGCGGCGATGGTAGGGACGGAGGGGCGTTAAGTTAACGGCCTCACTCCGTTGCGAACGCTGCCACCTTCGGCTGCACCAGCCGGACGAAGTCGGCGTACTTCATGCGCACCGTCTGCGTGTGCGTGCCGGCGTTGAAGACGATGTCCTCGTCGCGCGTCAGGCTCTGGTCGACGAACACGGGCAGGTTGTAGAGGTTGCCGAACGGCGGCATGGCACCGGCTTCGCACTGAGGGAAGAGACCGGTGAATTCCTCCTCGGTCGCCAGGCGCAGATCGTGACGACCGACCACGCCTTCTGCGAGGTCGAGATCGACGCGAAGCGGCGCCGGCAGCACCGCCATGAAGAACTGGCTGCCGCTGCGCAGGATGACGACCTTTGCCAGCTCCTTGCCCTTCACGTGTTGGGCCTCGGCGACCTCCTGCGCCGTAAACGCTTGACGGTGCGACAGCACATCGTACTTAACGCCCGCACTGTCCAGAAACTCCCGCAGCTTCGTGAGGATCGGCATGGCAGTCCTCCTCGGTCCATAAAATTGGCGAACCACGAACCGTGCCAGCCTCCGGCGCCGGCGCCGACAGCCCGGTGAGTATGCCCGAGAATGCGTTCGCTTCCCAGTCGTGCCACCGCCTTCCGGCGGTTGCGAAGGCACGCGTTCGGGCCTCTCGATCAGGTCCGCTTCCCCACCGAGCGTTCCAGTTCGGCGGCGGTTTCGCCTGCCACCCAATGATGCGCACGGTTGCCGATCCGGTGCGGGCGCTTACTTCGGCTGGGTCTTCAGTACAGTCAGCCGTTCCCGGGCGCGGGCGGCCTGTTCGCTGTCCGGATATTCGGCGACGATCTGCTCGTAAAGCTCGCGCGCGTGTTGCGGGTTGTTCTGTACTTCCTCGAATTGGGCAATATCGAAAAGCTGCGCCGCCTTGTCCTGGCAACCCCCGGCGGCCAACACCGCCACCAGGCACAAGGTCCGTATCGAGCCGTGCATCGACATCGCTCTCGGCCCGGTTTCTTATGCCGCGGGACGCCGATCGGCAAGTGCGGGGCGTACGACAAATTCGTGAGATAGCCTCACGCCGCACGCTCCGTCGATGGTGCGCCGGCGGCCGGATGTGGTAAGGCGCCGGGACGCGACATGGCCGACACGCAGCTTCCCCGGAAGGCGCCACGGTTCGTTTTGCTTGCGGGTCTACGCCCGCTCGGGCGCGCCGAAGCGCTGCGCGATGCGCTGGCCGGCGTCACCCTGGCGGCGATGAACGTGCCGCAGGCGCTCGGCTATGCGCGCATCGCCGGCATGCCGCTGATCACCGGTTTGTACACGCTGCTGCTGCCGCTGGTGGCGTTCGCAGCCTTCGGATCGTCGCGGTACCTCGTGGTCGCTGCCGACTCCGCCACCGCCGCCATTCTTGCCGGTGCCCTGGTGCACATCGCGCCGCGCGGCAGCGACCAGTACGTTGCGCTCGCCGGTATCGCGGCGTTGTTGACGGGCGGCCTGCTGCTGCTGGCCCGGCTGTTTCGACTCGGGTTTCTCGCGGACTTCCTCTCCCGTACGGTCCTCGTCGGCTTCCTGACCGGCGTCGGGCTTCAGGTCGCCATCGGCGAACTCGGAGACATGCTCGGCATTCAGGCGGACGCCCACGGCACCGTCGCGCAACTTGTGCAGGTCGTCGCGGGGCTCGGCCACCTGCACCTGCCGACGCTCGCGGTGTCGGTGGCCGTCATCGTTTGCGTGCTCGGATGTCGCTACGGGATGCCGCGCATTCCGGGGCCGTTGATCGCCGTCGTCGGGGTGCTGGTGGCCAGCCGCACCTTCGATTTCGCCGGCCGCGGCATTCAGGTCATCGGCGCGGTGCCCGGTGGGCTGCCCCATCTGGCGTTGCCGGCGTTGACCTGGCGCGAATTCCTCGAGCTGCTGCCGGCGGCAGCCTCGTGTTTCGTGATGATCATCGCGCAGAGCGCGGCGACCGCCCGTGCGTACGCCCTGCGTCACCATGACGCTCTCGACGCGGACACCGACCTCGTCGGTCTCGGTGCCGCCAACGTAGCCGCGGCCTGCACGGGCACGTTTGTGGTGAACGGCAGCCCCACCCAGACGGCGATGGTCGAGCGGGCCGGCGCTCGCAGTCAGACGGCGCAACTTGCCACGGCGATCGTGGTGGCCGGCTTGCTTCTGCTGGCGACGGGTCCACTGCAGTACCTGCCGCGCGGTGCGCTCGCCGCCATCGTCTTCACGATTGCAATCGGCCTGATCGATGTGCCGGGATTGCAGGCGATCCGCCGAGAGAGCCCGGGAGAGTTCACCCTTGCCCTTACCGCAGCCGCCGTGGTGGTGCTCATCGGCGTACAACATGGCATCCTGCTGGCGATGGTGCTGTCGCTGCTCCGGCACGTGCGGCACAGCTACCAGCCCAGCACCTCGATCATGGTGCCCGACGAGGGCGGTCGATGGATACCGGTGCCGGCGGTGCCCGGTGTGGTCACCGAGCCGGGCCTGATCGTCTACCGGTTCGCCGCCGACCTGTTCTACGCCAACGTCGAACACTTCACCGACGAGTTGCGCAACCTCGTGACGGCACCGGCCGAACCGGTTCGCTGGGTGGTGATCGACGCCGGTGCGATCACCGACATCGACTACTCGGCCGCCGCGGCGCTCCGGGAGTTGCTGCCCGATCTGCGCCGCCTCGGACTGACGCTGCTGTTCGCCCGTGTGCGGCCCGAATTGGAAACCGACTTTGCCCGCCACGGCATCGTGGAAGCGCTCGGGCGGGAGCGGATCTTCCCGACTCTGCACGAGGCACTCGCCGCCGTTCACCGGGGTCTTTCGTGACCCCGGGGGACGCGTTGGAAGATGCCCTTCCGATGTGTGCCCTGGACTACGATCGCCCGGCCATCACGCGCTCCCTTGCGCGTCGCGTGCTGTGACTTGTCCGGCACTCCATCTGCGGGCGCCGCCGAACCGGCCTCTCCTCCGTACTCGTTCACGTACTCGTTCACGGCCGCTTCCTCGTAGGCGTCCAACCGCTCGTTGTCTAACTTCATCGCCGCGTGCCCTCAGTCCGTGCACGAGTACGTGTACCGCTTCGCTGAGTACGTGTACGGAATGGAAACCCAACTTCGAGTTTACGGGCACGGTGCGAGGAAATCGGATGGGGAGGGCGAGGCTCCTGCCGAGCCGAGTGCTCACCGGCGCGGCTCGGCGGGAGCCTCGAGAGGTCCCCCGCCCGCCGGCGTGGCTGCCGGCAAAGTCACACGAAAGCAGGTGCCGCCGTCGGGACGGGCTTCGCAGAGTGCTTCGCCGCCGTGACGGCGTGCGATCTGGCGCACGATGGCGAGACCCAATCCGCTGCCGCCGTCGCCTTCACGCTGGCCGGGAAGACGATAGAACGGTTCGAAGATACGCTCGCGTTCGGACACGGGAATGCCCGGTCCGCGGTCGCACACGGTCAGTGCCGCGTCCTCGTTGACGCGGGTTACCGCAATGTCGATGGGAGCTCGACCGTAACGCTGCGCGTTGTCGAGCAGATTGCGGATCAAACGCCGCAGCAGTCGGGTCTCGCCGCTCACCTGCACGGGCGTGCCGGTTACCGACAGATCGCGACGCGCCGCTTCTTCTGCGACCAGACCGAGGAGATCGACGGGTTCGACAGATCCGTGCTCGGGTGTCGTGTCCAGCCGGCTGGCGAGCAGGATCTCTTCGATCAGGGCGTCCAGTTCGGCGATGTTACGTTCCACCTCGACTCGTTGCGCGGCCGGAATATGGGTGTGCAGCAGCTCGATCGCTACGCGCAGCCGTGCCAACGGCGAGCGCAGCTCGTGGGAGGCATTGGCAAGCAGCGTCTTGTGCGCCGTCACCAGAGCTTCGATACGCGTCGCTGCCCGATTGAAGCTCTCCGCCAGTTGCGCCACTTCGTCGCGACCCTCGACCGGTACGCGGGCCCGTAGGTCGCCGGCCCCGAGGGCCTCGACACTTGCCTGCAAACGCTCCAGCCGGCGGGTAATACGGCGGACCGCCGGATACGCGGCCAGGGCGATCAGTACCAGCACCCCGATCGGTCCCCAGTGTGGCCGGCCGGCCGGCCGCGGCTGCACCGCCAGCCAGCGACCATCGGGCAGGCGGCGCGCCCACACCTGCCTCCGGCCGTCACGGTAACGCTGCACGTCCCTGCCCGCGGGCCGCGGCGGAGCCGGCAACGCCGGGCCGCTGGCAGCAACGAGCCGAGCGTCGGCGGCGAACAACGATACCCGCCCGCCCAGGCGCGCCGCGAGGCGATCGAGGGCGCGCTGTTGCACGCGTGACGGCGCGCCGGGTGCCGGTATCGCCGCAGCGGGCAGGTCGGTGAGAAACAATGCCGGCTGCCGTGGTCGGGAGGACTCCTCCGTCAGCCGCCAGAGGCCGTTAGCGATCGCCGCAAACACGGCCAGTGTCACCACCAGCGCGAAGTAGATCTGCAGATAAAGGCGATGGCGCGGCCCGTGTCTCCGGCTCATGATGGCTCAGTCGTGCGGGTGGCGTGCGAACACGTAACCGGCGCCGCGAACCGTCAGCAGGTGCCGCGGCTTCCTGGGGTCGTCTTCGATGGCGGCGCGGATGCGGGAGACGTGCACGTCGATCGACCGGTCGAAGGCTTCCAGCGCTTCGCCCTTGACGAGATCCATAAGCTGCTCGCGCGTCAGGACGCGCCCGGCGTGCTCGGCAAGGGCGAGGAGGAGCGCGAACTGGTATCCGGTCAGCGTTCGTTCCGCGCCGTCGACCCGAATCACGCGGGCGCCACGGTCGATCTCGAGCCGTCCGAAATGCAGGAGGTCGCGGGCATCTCCCGCAGGCATGCGCCGCCGCAGGATGGCGCGCAGCCGGGCCAGCAACTCCCGCGGCTCGAAGGGTTTGGGGAGATAGTCGTCGGCCCCGAGTTCGAGGCCCACGATTCGGTCGGTGGCGTCACCGCGGGCGGTGAGCATGAGCACCGGCACGGTGCTGATGCCGCGCAAGCGCTTGAGGGTTTCGAAGCCGTCGAGGTCGGGCAGCATGACATCGAGGATCACGGCATCGACGGGCTCGCGCGCCACGTGCTTCAGGCCGCTGCCGGCGTCCGTGGCCAACGTGACGCGGAGCCCGGCCGCACCGAGGTACTCGGCAACCATGGCACCGAGCCGCGCGTCGTCATCGATCATCAGGATGCGGTCGGGCATCGACGTCAGCAGTGGTTCGCGATCCGGGGTTCCGGGGCCGGAGTTAGTGGTGCGTTTACTGTCGTTCGGCGTTCGCGATTCCCTCCAACAGCCTAACAGCGAACCGCCCGGCAGCCTAACCGCGGAGCGCTGCAATCCGCTACCTCCGACGACCTGCCCCGGCAGCCAATATCCCCCCAGCCTCAGAGCGGGCTGCCGCCCGCAACCCAAAGCGAACAACCAGTCCGTTCGCCCCGAGTAGGAGCCCTTCCCCCGGGCTCCGTATCGAGGGGCGCGCCCGTGCCGAGCCTGTCCCTCGATACGCCGCCTGAGAAGACGGCTGCTACTCGGGACGAACGGCGGGGCACAGCCGCGCCATGGCCTGAAGATTTCTTCGCGCCGCACGCGCATCCGCGGAAGTCGTCGATCAGAACGGCCCGCGATGCCGTCCGTGACGCTTCGCGAGATGGTCGGCCAGCGCGGTGCGTTGCTCGGGAGTGAGCACCTCGGCGATGTCGGTAAGCGCCTGCGCGAACCGCTTCGACACCGCCTCGAAGTTCTGCACCTGTGCCGCACGCAGGCTCTCGATTGCGTTGCGGTCGATGGAGGGCTGCGTCAGGATTTCCCGCGCACGTTTGCGTGCCGTGTAGCGTTGTTCTCGATACGGCTCGATTTCGTCGAACGCCTGCTTGCCGATGGCCAGGATGCGCGTCTCCTGCTCCTCGGTGGCGTCGATTCTGTTCAGCAGGCGCCGCAGACGTTCTTCCATGTGCTCACGCATCTCGGCGGGGTCGCGATGGCGCCAGCGTCCGTGCGGACCGTCTCCACCGGCCCAGCCGACGGCCATGCGGGCGATGAAGCCGAGAGCGATGCTGCCGAGCATCGAGCCCAGAAAGATGCGGCGCCAGCGGTTCCGCGGGGCGCCCGTTGCCGTTGCGGCATTCTGCGTCTGACCCATGAGAATCTCCTTTCGTTCCTGCGACGGTTTGGCGAGCGGCACCATGCCGCTCACGGAACGAACGGTAGGCCTGCCGCGTAACCGGCGTGTGTCGCGCAGGTAAAGTTATGTAAAGCTGCGCGGACCGCGCCCCCATTCGCGCCGATTCTACCCCGGCAGCGGCGGACGGCGCGTATGCCAATCCGTCTCTCGTTGGTAGGCGTGGCCGACCCGGCAGAGCGTCGGCTCGTCAAGGTGACGGCCGACGAACTGGACACCGAACGGCAGACCGTCCGCCGTGAAACCGCAGGGTACCGAGAGGGTCGGGTTGCGGCTGAAATTGAACGGCGCCGAGTAGCGCATGAACGGCGCCAATTCATCCGAGAACGGCGCCTCCGGGTCGACGAGATCGGCGGGCGGCGCCACGCCGAACGACCCCGGACAGACGAGCACATCGGCGTGCTCGAATACGTCCTGAAACGCGCCGGCGAACTCGATGCGTTGCACGTGCGCGGCGGCGTAATCGGCGGCGGTCAGCCTGGCCCCGAGCTCCAAGAAGGTGCGAAACATCGTCCCGTACTCGCCCGCGCGCCGCGGATACGTGGCACTGTGGGCGACCAGCGCTTCGGCAGCGCAGATGGGGCTCCATGCGTAAACCACGGGGTCGATCGGTGGTAGCCGGACCGCAACCACCCGGGCGCCCTGTGCGCGGAGGACTTCCACGACGCGCATAACCGCCTCCACCGTGTCGGGTTGGCACCCCGAGGCGATGTACTCGTCGTCGACACCGAGACGCAGGCCGCGGACACCGCCTTCCAGTTCCACTGTGCATGGCGGCGCCGGCTCTCGCAGCGATGTCGGATCCCGGGGGTCGAACCCCGCCAGCGCCTCGAGCATGGCGGCCGCGCCGGCTACGCTGCGGGTCATCGGACCGATGTGGTCGAGCGACATCCCGAGCGGAAAGACGCCGAACCGACTGACGCGCCCGTAAGTCGGTTTCAGCCCGACAACGCCGTTCCAGGACGACGGCAGTCTGATCGACCCGCCCGTGTCGGTGCCGATGGCCCCAACACAAAACCCGGCGGCAACGGCAACGCCCGAGCCGCTCGACGAACCGCCGGCATGACGTTCGAGGTTCCACGGGTTGCACGGTATGGGCAGGTCCGGATGATACCCGGCAAGGGCGAACTCGGTGAGGTTGAGCTTGCCGAGGATCACCGCGCCGGCCGCTTCGAGGCGTGCGACCGCGGTGGCGTCGTAATCGGGTACGTTGTTGGCGAGCACGATCGACGCACAGGTCGTGCGGACACCGCGAGTTGCGCACAGGTCTTTGACGCCGAGCGGTATGCCGTGCAGTGGGCCTCGGTAGTTCCCGGCGGCGATTTCGTCTTCGGCGCGTTGGGCAGCACCCAGGGCGCGCTCAACCAGCACGGTGATGAAGCCGTGCAAGCGGCCGTCGAGGGCGGCGATGCGTTCGAGCGCGGCGCGGGTAACTTCGACCGGCGACACCTTGCGGTTGCGAATCAGTGCGGCAAGCTCGGTGAGATCGGCGAAGCAGATGTCGGTAGCGTGCATGTCGGTCTCCGCGGGAGGATGTGGACAGCGTTCTGGCAGATTGCCGGCGCCTTGGCGAGCATTCGAGTTCGGCTGGCTTTCCTTCCCGGCGTCGACGGGCGATAACCGGCGCGTGATTGCCGCGGTGCGCGAGGTCCTGGGAACGCTCCGGTGGGCCTATTTGCCGGTGCTGGCGACGTACTTCGCTTACGGTGCCAGTGCGATTGCCAGCGTCGCGCTGCTGTATTTCCAGAAGGACGTAATCGGACTCACTCCGGCGCAGGTCGCGCGCGTTGCCTTCTGGGCGAATCTGCCGTGGAGCATGAAGATGGTTGTCGGCGTGGCCTCGGATCGTGTGCCGATCGCCGGCAGCCGGCGCAAGCCTTATCTAATTTTGGGGGCGCTGCTGTCACTGGTGGGATACGCGGCGATGGCCGCCTGGGTGACGACTCGCGGCGGATATCTCGTTGCGATGGTATGCATCGCGGTTGGGTTCATGGTGCAGGACGTCATTGCCGACGCGCTCAGCGTGGAGGTGGCGGAGACGGACGAGGAGTTAGGGCAGGTGCAGGCGCTGGGCCGGATGGCGCTGTTGATCGGGAGCATCAGCGTGGGATACGTCAGCGGCGTGCTGGCCGCGGCCATCGGGCCGCGTGCGGTGTTCGGGGTGGCCATGGCGCTACCGGTACTGGTCGTCGTCGGCGCGCTGTTCGTGCAGCCGCGGCGCCGGCCCGATCCCGTGTCCGAAGACGGTCCGCTGGGGCACGGACGCGCGTGGCTGGTGATGGCCACCGGGTTGGGGTACGCGGCGTTGGGCGTGGGGCTCGAGTTCTTCGAGGTGCCGTATTCGCAGGAGTTGATCTTGTTGGTGTCGGCGGCGCTGCTGACACTGCTATTCCGCGAAGTCGGCGTGTCGCGGCACGTCATCGTAGCCGCGGCGGTGATTTTTCTGTTTCGGGCGATGCCGGGAGTCGGGCAGGGCTACAGCTACTGGGCGATCGACGGTCTCGGATTCGATCAGACGTTTCTCGGCCTGCTGGCGCAGGTGAGCTCGGTCCTCAGCCTTGTCGGTCTTCTGGTCTTCCGCAAAGCGATCACGGAGCGGCCGGTAAGTTTCACGCTGGGGTGGGTGATAATAGCCAGTGCGATTCTCTATCTGCCGAACGTCGGTCTGTTCTATGGTTTGCAGGACTGGCTTGGCGTGAGTGCGCGCACTCTAGCGTTGATCGACACGACCATTTCGGCGCCGCTGGGGCAGTTGACGATGGTGCCGATGCTGGTGCTCATCGCGCGCACGGCGCCGGCCGGGGCGGAGGCGACCATGTTCGCGATCATGGCGTCATTGATGAATCTCGCCCTGTCGGCGAGCGAGCTGTTTACGCGTTATCTGAACGAGTTCTTTGCGGTTACGCAGGAGGACTATTCCCGACTCGGGCGGCTGATGATCACGGTAATGGTCATCGGCCTGGTGCCGTTGCTGGCGTTGCCGGTGTTGCGCCGGCACGAGGGGCAGTTGTCGCGACATGATTCGGACAGCGCGTAAACGGGTCCCGGCGGGTCGGGGTAACAGGCGTAGCTTCATCCGCGTCGGGACCGGGAGGTGCGCCCTGGCGGTGGGCCTGACGTTGGGGCTGTTTGCCGTCGGTTGTTCGCGTTACCGTCCCGAACCCGTCGATCCGATCGAGCTTGTGCGGGCCGGGGCCACGGATACGGTGGCGGGCGTGCGGGTCACCGTGACGGTGCCCAGCGACGAAGAAGCGGCAAGAGTCTTCGGCGTCGATCTGGCCGGAGCACGCATTCAACCGGTGTGGTTGGATATCGTTAACGATACGGAGGCCGAATACTGGTTTGCGCCGGTAGCGCTCGACCCTGGGTACTTCACGCCGCGGGAGGCCGCACGACGTTGCGAGTTGCCGTTCGGCGGGTCGGCGAACGCGCGCATGCGGGAGGACTTCGTCAGGGCTCAGGTTCCAACCTTCGTGGCGGGCAATGGACACGTCTCCGGGTTTCTGTTCACGCGGCACGAGCATGGCATGAAGGTCGTCAACGTCGACCTGATCGGTCGCGCCGGCTTCCGCCACTTCCTGTTCATCGTCGAAGTGCCGGGTTTTCGTCCCGACGCGAGTCCCGGCGAGATCGACCGGCTCTATGACGCCGCGCAGTTACGTGATGTTGACGAGACGGCGCTGCGCACCGCTCTGGAAGCGCTGCCCTGCTGCGCGACGACGGAGGACGGCACCGGCACTGAAGACCCGCTGAATTTCGTCCTGCTCGGCGACCGGCGAGCGATCTTCGCCGGTTTGTTGCGGGCGGGGTGGAAGGTCAGCGAGGTGCTGGATCGCCGGTCAGCGTTCCGGTTGTTCTATTCCTACTTTTTCGACGAGACCTACCTGCACGCTCCGATCAGCTCGGTTTACCTTTTCGGACGCCGCCAGGATCTCGCCATGGAGAAGACCCGCGAGACGGCGCGCGAACGCAACCATCTGCGCGTATGGATGACGCCGCTGCGGTTTCGGGGGCATCCGGTCTGGATCGGACAGATCAGTCGCGACATCGGGCTTTCGTATAGTCTCGGATCGTTTCTGGGCCACGAGGTCGACCCGGACGTCGACGAGGCTCGCGGGTACCTGGTACAGGATCTGTTGTGGACGCAGCAGATGCGCCGCTTCGGCTGGGTGACGGGGGTCGGTCCGAGCTCGGTCGCGGCGCCGCGGCGCATGGCCGATGGCACGCCTTTCTATACCGACGGGTTACGCGCCGTAATGGAGTTTGGGGACGACTGGACGCCGTTCGACGAGATCCAGTTTTTCGACTGGGAGCGTGCGACGCCGGCGGTGCAGTCGAAGCCGACCGGAAGATAGCGGCAGTCGAGGGGCGGGAGTCGGCAATTCTGTCGGGCGCCGCGTTGCGCTGGAGGGGAGCGGGGGATGGACGGTATACGGGCACTGCGGACCGGGTTGCGGACGGCGCATCTCCTGACGTTTGCGGCGTTGTACGGCGGCCACGTGTACGACGTCGCTCCCGAGCGGTTGCACGGAGCGCTGGCGGGAACGGTGTTGACCGGTCTTGTGCTGGCGGCAATCGATGTCGTGCGCAACCCGATCTGGCTGGTCCAGGTGCGCGGTCTGGCAACGATCGCGAAGGTATTACTGGTGGCTCTCGTCCCCGTGTGTTGGGCGTGGCGCCTGTGGTTGCTGACGGCCACCGTGATTGTTGGCGGCGTCAGCTCCCACATGCCGGGTAACTACCGCTACTACTCGGTGTTGCACCGGCGGGTTGTCGGCAGCCAGGACCGCGGTTAAAGATGCTGGCCGGACGGCGCCGGTGTCCCCTTGACCGGGTGGTGTCGTCTGCGCCATGACGCACGGCATGACCGATCGCGCGCAAGCCCTCACACCCGAGCTTTTCATCGAACGGTTCGGCCGCTACTTCAATCGCACCCGGGTCGACGCCATCGCCAACCTCGGTTTTCTGTTCGTCGAGGGGCGGGCCGAGGGCGTCTATTTCGAAGACGCGCAGGGGCATCGTTTCCTAGACATGTGGTCCATGGGGGGTACTTTCAATCTCGGGCATCGGCACCCGGCGGTGGTGCAAGCCGCCCAGAGAGGTCTGGCGAGCGACGATTTCGGCAGCCTCTTCTTCTTCAGCGAGGCAAAGGGGTTGCTGGCGGAAAAGCTGGCGCGGTGTACGCCGGGACGACTGGAGACCACGCATCCGGTCGTTACCGGCGGAGAGGCGATCGATCTCGCCATCAAGCTGGCGCGCGGCTCGACCCGACGGAGCGAGATCCTTTACGCCGACCACGCGTACCACGGCTGTACCGGCTTTGCGCTGTCGATGATGGCCCGCGGCGAGATGCGCGATTTTGCCGAGCCGCTGGTGCCTGACTTCCACGAGATTCGTTACGGGGATGCTGCCGATCTGGCGGCGAAGATCTCCGACCGTACGGCCGCGGTAGTGTTGGAGGCGGTGCGCACGGACGCCGACATGGCGGTGCCGCCGGCGGATTACTTTGCCGAGGTCCGGCGACTGTGCGACGCGCGGGGTGCGAAGCTGGTTATCGACGAAGTTGTCTGTGGGATGGGGCGGCTCGGAACGCTCTGGGGGTGCGAGTACTGGGGTGTCGAACCGGACATGCTGGTTACGGGTAAGGGCTTCAGCGGCGGGGTGTTCCCGATGTCGGCGGTGGTCACCCGTCCCGAGTGCCTCGATTTCTTTGCCGAGTCTCCGTATCGGACGATTTCCTCGTATGCCTGGTCGAATGTCGGGGCGCGGGTGACCCTTGCCGCACTGGAGGAGACGGAGCGTCTGCTGCCTGGACTGGCCGCACTGGGAGATCGGATCGAAGCGGATCTCCGTACCCTGCAGAGCCGTTACGGAGCGCCGCTGCGCGGGGTCCGGCGCGCCGGGATGATGTTTGCTCTCGACTTTGCCGACGCGGCCACGGGGATGGCGTTCCTGGGTCTGATGTTCGGCCTCGGCGTGCTCGTCGTTGCCTCCAGTCAACGGATGGACATCGTCAAGTTGTATCCGCCGCTCATTATCGAGCCGGCTCACGTGGCGGAGTTCAGCGAGAAGATGGAGACGGCGCTCCGCTCCCTGGCGTAGGCGCGACTTCTTCCAGCCCCCGGGTCTGTCGATGGTGGTCGGTCGGCCCGACCGACATCCGTTCAGTTGATCGTGGTCGGCTCGGAGAGGGTAAACGGGGCAATCTCGGCGTCGAATCGTTCGTCGTTCGACGTGACCATGCGGTAAGTGCCCTGCATGATGCCGAACGGCGTGGGTAGCGGGCAGGCGGATGTGTATTCGAACGACTCGCCCGGCGCGAGAACGGGTTGTTCGCCGACGACGCCGGGTCCGCGCACCTCCTGGGCATGACCGTCGGCGTCGGTTATGATCCAGTGTCGGCTGATCAGTTGGGCCGTTTCAGCACCCTCGTTCGATATGCGCACGCGATAGACGAAGAACCAGTGGCGCTGGTCCGGCTGCGAGCGCTCGGGTACGTAGGACGATTGAACCCGGATGCGGATGCCCCGGGTGACGGCTTCGGAAGTGAACAACGTTGCGGGCTCTCCCGTCGTTGTGTTCGGTTACCTGTCGCCTCCCGTCTATGCCCGGAGCGATTTGACTTACCAACCCGCGAACGGGTGGCTGTTGACCACCGTATACGGGTTCAGATTGATGCGTTTGGGCCCGACAATCTGACCATTGACGGTGCCGTGACCCGCAACGAAGATGCGATCGTTCGCGAACAGAGTGCCATTGAGAGTGGAGAAGGGTCCGAGAAAAGATCGATGCGTTACCATAAACACGACCTGCTCCGGGGTGAGACCTTCGAGCGTTATTGAGGATCGGCCCGCCAGGCGCAGCCCACGGGTGCCTTTCACACGTACGACCACGAGTTGCGTAGAGGGGGTGCCAACGAGCTTGAGGATGCCGTAGGGCCTTACGCTAAAGTCGGCGGTTTCGATAACCACGACGCCCGGGCCGACGTTCATGCTCTGTGTGCTTCGCGCCGGGACCCTGACGAGTCCCAGCGCCATGCCCGTGGTTACTGGTAGGGCGTTGAGGCTCGTCCATCGTGCCTCGGCCTGGCCGATGGCGGTGAGGCAGCGCTGTAATTCGATTGCCGTACCGGTTGTGTCGATGCCGCGTCCGGAGGTGACCCTGGAGCTACCAAGGATCGTCGCGCCACCGGTGAAGATCCCGCCGGTCACCAGGCTGTCGAACCCAAAACGCATGCCCTGAATGGGGGCGGGACGCGGCACCACCGCGTCGCCGTCAATGACGCCGAGTTTTCGCAGGGTGATGTAGTCCGTGCAGACGTGACCACCGACCTGGACGTGGCCGCGCAGGAAGGTCGTGACGTCGGGTGGGCCGGCGACGGGCCAGCGCAGAATTGCGTAGTCGCGCAGGTAGTTCACTTCGACACATGTTCCGCTGCCGTCGCAGGCGCCGGTTAGCAAGCCGATGCCCGGATCGCACGGGGTATCGGCCGGATCGAAGCAGGATCGCGTCGCTTCCTGGCAGGTGTTGCACTGGGTGCCGGGACACGGGTCGCCGCTGTGCAGATTGCACTGACCCGAGCTGTCGCAGGTATCCAACCCGTTACAGAAGATGCCGTCGTCGCAAGAGGAGCCGGGGGGCGCGTTTGCATCGAGTACGCAGGCCCCGGCGCCATTGCAGACGTCCACGGTGCAGAGATTGCCGTCGGCTTCGCACGGCGTCGCGGGAGGAGCCAGCGGTCCAGATTGGCAGGTGCCGGTTAGCGGATTGCACGCCTCGCTGCCGTTGCACAGGTTGCCGTCATCGGAGCAGACCACGGTCGAAGCCGTGGCGCAGGCGCCGCTGCCATTGCACTGGTCCACGGTACAGAGGTTGTTGTCGGTCTCGCACGAAGTGGTGGCTGCTGCCGGCGGTCCAGATTGGCAGGTGCCGGTTAGCGGATTGCAGGTCTCGGGGCCGTTGCACAGGTTGCTATCGTCGGAGCAGACCACCGTCGACGCGATAGCGCAGGTGCCGTTGCCGTCGCACTGGTCGACGGTGCAGAGGTTGTTGTCGTTGTCGCACGGGGTCGTAGCGGCCGGCGGCGGACCCGACTGGCAGGTGCCGGTTAGCGGATTGCAGGTCTCGGGGCCGTTGCACAGGTTGCTGTCGTCGGAGCAGACCACGTTCGACGCTGTGGCGCAGTTGCCACTGCCATCGCACTGATCGATGGTGCAGAAGTTGTTGTCGGCTTCGCACGGGGTCGTGGCCGGAGTCGGCGGTCCGGATTGGCAGGTGCCGGTCTGGGGGTTGCAGGTCTCAGGGCCATTGCACAGGCTGCCGTCGTCCGCACATGTCGTCAGGCCACCGGCCAAACACGTGCCGAGGCCGTCACAGTGGTCTGCCGTACACAGGTTTGCGTCCAGGTCGCACGCGGTACCGGGAAGAGCCGGCATGGTATTTTCACAGCCTGGGACGGCGTTGCTCAGGTAGCCATCTTGAACCGCGGCGGCAGTGAAGGCCGCCGGCGGCTGTGCTGCCGTGAAGATTGTCAGTTGGATGCGCCCGCTGAACGTTGGCGTCGGCATACCGTAGAAGTTGCGCAGCGGGGCCCTCTTCTCGTCCATCAAGTCGGCGGTCAGTTGGTAGCTAATGGGTCCCGTGCGCTTAAGCATTGCCGGGCCTCTGAAGGTCCCGTCGATGAGCAAGGTGCTCGCGATGTCACCCGGACCGATCACGTTGTCACCGTCGAAATCCACCGCCCCGGTCACCCGGACGATGCCGCCCGGACCGAAGGTCCATTCGTCGACGGTGGTTCCCGTGAGTCCACCGGTCTGGAAGTTCAGTCGGCAGCCGATGCAGGTGCCGGTCACTCCGGCATTTGATGGCGTGCCAACGCCGGTAACGGCATCGGTTTCGACGTTCGTACCGACCAGTGCGCCGCTACCGCCCGCGTAAGACAGCGTACCGGTGGTCGGCGGCCCGAGGGTAAAGACGATGGCCCCCGGCAGCGTGCATACCGTCGCGTTTGCCCGCACGCAGGCGCCACCGACACATACCTCCTGGCCGTCACAGACGTTCCCATTACTGCAGACGCTACCGTCCGTGGCCGTGCTGGTGACGCACCCGCGCGCATCGGCGCCCGGGTCGCCAGGCAGGCAAATCGTATCGGTGCACTCCAGGGCGTCGTCGCAATCGAGATCACTCTGACACATTGCTTGCGCCTGCTCAGCGGCACCGCCGGACGGTGCGCAAATCAGGAGCGCCAGCGAAATCAGCGTTGGGAGCAAGGTCGGGCTAAGCCGGGTCACCTTGCGTCCAGCGCCACACCGAATGCCTGCCGATTTCGATTTGGACATGGCCCAATACATCTCTCTTCCCAGGGCTCCCCCCGGCATCGTGACGCCGGTCCCGCCGACCCATTCCTGACCGTCGGGCCTCCACGCGGGACCGGACGTCTGCGTGGATGTCGCCGTTTGCCCTCCTAGCGCAACCGAGGCCTCCGCGTCAACAGAAAGGTGGCGTTATGTCCGAACAAATCCGCTGCAGAGCCGAGGCCCCCCGGTTCTGGGGGACGTCGGGTGGCCGGCGACGCGGCGGGTGGCGGAAGAACTGTCGCTTGTCACGGTCCTGGCCCCCGACTATTTTTGCCGCTGATGGCGTCGCCGATGTTGCGTTTCGCGCTCGTGTTCTTCCTCAGCCTTGTGGGTTTCAGCGTTGTCAGTGTGGCGACGAATCTACAGAACCACTTGCAGGTCGCGGAGCGTGCCATAGCCGCGGCCGCCACTTGGATGGCGCACCTGGTGGGCAGTGATGCCGTACGCGCGCAGGGCAACCTGATTTCCGCCGGTGGCGTGACGCTAAATATCAATCACGAGTGCACGGGGGTATTCGTCCTCTTCGTCCTCGTTAGCTTCCTGATCGCCTATCCCGCGTCGGCGAAAGCGAAGTTGCTCGGCATGGTTATCGGCGTGAGCGTGCTCTCGCTGATCAACGTCGTCCGCATCGCGACCCTGGTGCGGCTCGTCGAGTTCTACCCCGACGCCTTCGTCTATTTCCACGAGTACGTCTGGCAAGGCGCCTTTCTAATGCTCGTGACGCTCTACTCGATCACCTGGGTGGAGTGGGTGCGACGATGAAGGGCCGATTTGCGGTCCGTTTCCTTCTCGCTTTTACCTGCCTGGTCGTATTCTGGTGGCTGGTCGATCTTGGCGATCTCTATCGGACCGCGGCGCTGACCGCGGCGCAAGCGTTGAGTCCGTTGGTCAATGGCTGGTGGCTGGAGTTCGACCGCCCGGGCCTCGCGGACCCGGTGGTGTACCGGCGAGGCAACGAGCAACTGCCGATGCTCTTACAGTTGCCGGCCCTGTCGATGGCGCTCATGCCGTTTCTGTCATTGGTTGCGGCGACACCGGGCCTCGGCTGGCACCGCGGGCTGGTGGCTGCGGGCGTCGGTTCGCTGCTGTTCTTTGCCATCCACGTCATCATTGTGTTGATCTATCCCCTGGTCATGAGCCATCCGAATTTCGTCAAGGATACCATCGGCGTATTTTCGGGCATGGTGGCGTTCGTCGTCGCCCCCCTGGCTTTGTGGTTCGCACTGACCTACCCGGCGCTGCGAAACCTGTGGCAGTTGTCGCCGATAGCACGAGCCGGACTACGCCGTGAGCGTGCCTGAGAATGCCGTTCGGGTCCTGACACGGCCCTGAAACCCTTCGACAAGCCGATCAAGAAGGCGGCGGCCGGTCAGGGTGGTCGGGTTGTTCCGACGCTGCCCTCTCAGCGAGGGTGGGTGCCTGCGACCCAGGATCTGAGCAAACGTGCCCTTCTGACTTCTTCGCACCTTGCGCGCGAACTCGGAAATCGTAAAACAGGGCGGACGGCGGGGTGGTCACCCTCCGTGTCCAGCAAGGCAGAACTTGGGGCACGCTCAGGTTACGGGAGCGAGTCATCCTGAGGGCCCGGCCGTCAATCAATACGGATGGCGATCCGGCTTGTTCATCCAGACCCGGTAAGCCTCCAGACAGACGTCTGCCGCGAACCCCGGAACGATCTCGATCCGCCGCTTGTCCCACGGCTGGGCGAAGTCTTCGTACTGGAAGGCGTCGTCGAAACCGATCTCGCGGGTCTGCTCGAGGCTGGCGCCGAAGTACACCCGGTCGATACGCGACCAGTAGATCGCGCTCATGCACATCGGGCAGGGGGCGCCGTTGATGTAGATCTCGCAACCCTGGAGCATGCGGGCGCGCATCGGCACCGGGTCGGACGACCCCGGGGAACGCGGCACCGTCTCCAGGACGGTTCCGGCGTGGTACTCGCTGCCGAGCAGTGCCTTCGGATTCAATCTGGCGCAGGCGTCGACGATCGCCGTGATCTCGGCATGGTAAACCGGGCAACCGGTAAGCAGGACGCGGTTCTGCCCGCGTCCGACGATCTCGCCGTCTTTGACGATCACCGCGCCAAACGGCCCTCCCCAACCCTTCTCGACGGCCTCGATCGCCAGGCGCGTGGCCTCCTCGGCGAATTTCCGGTTGCCAGCCATGGTCGCTCCTCTCTCCGGTTCGTACCGGTATCGATACGAGTTTACGGTCGCCGGGCCCAGCCTTCCGCGAGCGGGGCGATGTGGAAGAGGATGGCTTTGCGGTCCTCGATGGCCGCGAGTCGCTCCTCGATCGTTGCGGTCATTGTCCCCCGCGGCTCTCCGCGAGCAGCGACGCGCCGATCTGCGCGAGGAAGGAGTTTTCGCCATCGGCAACGGTCAGTGCGGTGGCGTCGCGCAGGAACATCTCCACGGGGTACTCCCGGGTCATGCCGTTGCCGCCGTGGAGCTGTACGGCCAGCGTCGCCACTTCGTGGGCAGCCTGGGTGCAGAAGACCTTGGCGGCGATCGAGTGTTCGAGAGCGGCTCGGCCACCGGTAGCGATTTGGGTTGTGTTATAGACCCAGACGTTGCGCGCCAGCGTTCGCGACGCCTGCACGAGCTGAAACATCCGGAACAGCCGCGCGCGCACGGACTGATGTTCGAAGATTGGTCGGCCGCCCTGGACGCGCTCCCCCGTATACGCCAGCGCGGCTTCGTACGCGGCGCGCGCCAGCCCGGTAGTGATTATGCCGACGCCGGCGTTGAAAGCGGAGAGGTGGTTTTCCATGTAGGCGGCGTACCCGTCGGCCTCGATCACCATACTCCAGCGAGGCACCCGCACATCGTCAAAATACAGCGGCCCTTGCGGCAACGACCGCAGGCCATGCTTTTCGAGTGCCGGGCCGTGCGAGACACCGGGCAGATCGAGCGGCAGCAGGCAGATCCCGCCGCGGTCCATCCCGGCCTCCGGTTCGAGGTGCACGTTCAGCATGGCGTGGGTCGCGATCGGGCCGTTAGAAACCCACGCCGACTTCTGGCCGCGCAAGATCCATTGGTCGCCGTCGCGGCGCGCCACCACCTGACCGGGTAACTTCACGACCAGCTCGGGCCGCATGACCCCGAGTGTGTCCGAGCCGTGATCCGGCTCGGTGATCGCCCAGCAACCGCGGATCGAAGCGTCGTTGGAACGGTAATACGGTAGCGCAAAGGCCTCGATGGCTTCCGGTCGTCCGGTCAGCAGGGCGACATTGGCGTGTGTGCCGGAGAGGAAGAACGTGCCCGCGAGTCCAAGGCTGCCGAAGGCCAGCTCTTCGAGCACGATGGCGCTCGTCAGCGGCGACAGATTCAGGCCACCGAGTTCCTCCGGGCCGGCGAGCCGCGTGTAGCCGAGGGCGGAAGCCTGACGCAGCACCGAGAACAGCGGCGATTCGGGAGCGGCCGCCGCGGCCGCTGGCAGACGATCGATGGCCAGCCCCGCGGGCCGCATCACCTCCATTGCGAACCGGCGCGCCGCCTGCTGCAGTTCGCGTACCTCGGCACCGACGGAAAGATCGTATTCCAGAAAGCCCACCGTTGACCTCCGGTTTGGCGCCGACCGAGTTCCCGCCCACCGAACCAAATGGATGCACGCGCCCCCGTGCCCGACGGGTGCCGCGACCGGACTACTTCGCCTCGCCGCTCTCGGTATCCGGCGTCATCATCTCCTGAATGATGTTCGGGACTTCGTCGCCGAACACTTCCGCCAGACCGTACTGGTGCTGCAGGAAACCGAGTTCCTCGCGGCGATACGGCAGCGGTGCGGGCCGGCAGAGCATCCTGGCAGCCTCCAGCTCCTTTACGACTGCGGGGTCGCGAGGAAACGGATTGTCCCAACTGTTCAGCGAGAACCGCTCCTCGAACGGCAACCGCGGGCGCTGACCGCCCCCCTCCGGATCTTCAGCCGGGTAGCCGACGGTCTGAAGAACGAGCACCTTCACATGGTCGGGCAGTCCGAGGGCGCGCCGCAGTTTGCGATCGTTCGGGCAGCCGAGCAGGCAGGTTCCCAGTCCCTCTTCGTAGGCGACCAGGGTTGCCTGTGCGATTCCCTGGCCGCAGTCGAGCTCGGTGATGCCGCCCTGCTTGATGCCATCCATCGCGGCGCTGAAGAACGGAATGAGCGTCGAGTCGAGGTAGTTGTGGCTTTTCTCGAGGTCGACGCCGAGGGCCCCAGCATCGACCAACTCGTGCAGGCGATTACCCTGAACCGAAAGCAGCGACCAGTCGAGTGTCCAGACGATAACCACCGGAGCCATGCGGAACTGGAAGCCGCCGATGGCGGTGCCGGCCGGCAGGGCGGCGACCACCTTGGGCGGCGCCGTGGCGCGCTCGATCACCACCGCGCGCAGGGCCTGAACATTGCCCCAGAACGAGGCGAGGCGAGCCGCTTCGAGCATCTTCTGGATCTTCTCGCGCTCGACCGGCTTGTACGGCCGCAGGAACCGCATCGAACGCCGACGACCGATCACTTCCTTGAGTTCCATCCGGTTAACCTCCTGCGCCTTGCTACCTCATGGGCGTCCGCAAACGCCAGCCCCCCCGCGCCGATGCCGCCCGCCGCGTGCATACCCGGACCGCTCGCCGATGTGCCTTTACTGCCAGCCGATCGGATCGTAGCCTTTCTTTTCGAGGCAACGCTCGACGAATGCACTCCATGTCGGCGGTGGCTCGTTCGCCTCGAACAGCCCGTAGAGGAGTCCGCCGGCCACGCCGGTCGCGGCACCGATCGCGGCGCCGGTGCCCGGGTCGCCGGCGATCGCGCCGCCGATCGCACCGATCGCGCCTCCGGCCGCACCCCCGACGAGCGTGTCCTTGCCGACCGTCTCCGCCTGCGGTCTGGTCTGGATGTACTGATTAGCTAACGCTTCGCAGTAGGCGATGTCGGCTTTTGCCTGCACCTGCCCCACTTTGTCGAAATACGCGTTGGGGTACAGCACAGGGTGCGGCGGCTGCGATGCGCAACCCGCCAGCGCCACAACCGCCGCCAAACCGACAAGGGATTTCCGCAGTTTCATCGTCATCCTCCTCCCTCGGGCTATAACCCGAATCGGCCACCCATGACCACCGGGAGCACGTCGACCTTTCTCCGACGGACCCGCGTTCGTGAGGTCGCAGAACACAGGCCCTTCCGGACGCAGGTGCAGTAAGGAGTGCCCATGACCCGGCGGTCGTCTCTAGACGATGAAAGCAAGGTCCCCTCTGCGGGATCGGGATCGGAATCGGAATCGGGATCGAGGGACTCGAATCGATACCGATACCGATTCCGATGGCTGCCCGCCGTTGCGCCTGGTCGGGCGTTTCCGCACCCCACTCACCGCCGGTCATCGCCCCGCCCCGATTTTCGAAGCAGAGGAACCCGATCGGGTCACGGAGTGTCTGGCGGCGAGCCCGGGCCCATGAACCCTCAAAACGGGTTCATGGGCCCGGCGAGCCGGCTCCTCCCGGGGGACTCTCGGCGCGATCGGCTGCGCGGTCGCCTTTCGTGTCCAGCGAGGTCAGACTCGGGTTAGGACCGCTTCGGGCGGCAGACGATCGTCCGCGCCGCGTGCTTCACTTGCCGCCGGGCATCGGTTTCATCTCCGCCACCGGGGAGATTATCTGCTGAGCGGCGCGCGCCACCTTCGACCACCGGCGCGGGGCAGCGGCCTTGACGCGCGGGCCGACGCCGGCGGCCGCTCCCGTATCGAGGAACTCCATGCGACGGCCCCCTTCGGGTGTGGTGCCGAGGCGCACCCGGCGCAGAAGCTCCTGCCGCGCGGGCAACGTCTTGCCGTTGTAAGCCGCGCCCGGACCCGTCGCGCCGGTAGCCGCGCTTGCCGACGATTCCGCGCTCATACCGTTGCCACCATCAATGCCGATCGTTCCCCACGACAGAGACGCGTTGTTGATCTCGTTCGACTCGGTCAGCCAATTGTTAGGGTCCAACCACATCGCGATGTAGTACACGCCGTCCGGAACCCGGTTGCCGAACTGGTCGAAGTAGAGGAGGAAGCCTGCCGCCGCCGACTCGTCGCGGTACAGAGTCGTGCCCGGGTCGACCGCGAAGCCGGCCGGTTCCGAGAACAGTAGCGTGTCGTCGCCGTCGCCGATCACGTCGTTCGGACTCAATGCGAGTGAGATGGTCCAGCCCGCAGGGGCGGTGCTGGCACCGTAGTTGGCGAGTTCATAGGTGAGCGCGCCCATCCCCCACTCGTTCCAGGTCGCGTACCAACTGACGATTTGCATGTCGGGCAACGTATTGACGATGTCGACTTGCGACGCCGAGGGCGAGATGTTGTCCCTTTCGTTCCACTCCTCGATGTCGTCCCAAACATCTGCCCAGACCGCCATGTAGTACCGGCCGGGCTCCAGGTTGTCCGGAAAGTTGAATGCGATGGAGTTCTGTGCGTCGCGATACGCCGTGGTTCCCGGCGCCATATCGAACGGGATCTGCTCGTACACGACCAACGTATTGCCCGCCGCAAACGTCGGGCTCCGCGACACAAGCAGCGCAATGTAGGCGCCCGCCGGAGCGGTCCCCACGCCCGTGTTGGTGACAGTGTACTGCAGTGCTCCGGAACCACCCGGCCTGCCGTCGAAATCCGCCAGCCAGTTGGTAACCTGCAGGTCTGGCAAGTCCCCGGTGGGTTTCGGGTCCACCGGGTCCGGCCCCGGCTCTTGCGGGGTGGGTAAGTCCTCGACGACGACTGCGCCGGTAAGCACCGGAGTCGGCCCATAGGCTGTGGCGACGACGTGATTTGTCGCTGAGTAGGGGATCCAGAAATATCCGCCGTCGCCCCAGTTTTGTCCCCATGAATTCATGATCCGGAACGCACCGCCGTAACGGTTGTCGTCGTAGCCGACGGCGGCGACCCCATGACCGATCTGCCAGGCGCCGTTGAACGTGTTGTACACGGAATCCGGTCCGTGCAGGGCGTAGATGTCGTCGAGCAGCTGAATGACCATGAATACGGGCAGGCGATTCGCGAGCGCGTTTTTCACTTCCAGCACGCCGTTAGCGACGCTGAAACTCTTGGCCTTGAACCGCGACGCTTCTTGACGCGATGCGGCGGTCGGCTGGGTCAGAAAATCGCTCGAGTCGTAGGGCATACGGGCGAGCGTAGCGACGCCCTGATCGACCACGAGATTGAGGCCGTCGATGTACGGGATGCCGCCATCCTGTCCTCCATTGAGCTGGTTGTAGATGTAGGCCGGGCTGAAGCGGCGCTCGGCGGGTTCGAGCGACCAGCCGTGCTCGACGCGCTCCTGGTAAGTCTTGATCGCGTAGCCGAGCGCCCAGCCAACGCAACTGTTCTGGTTCCCCTGATTGCCCGGCAGGGGATAGTCGCTGCTGAGATCGACCTGTGAGGGCAGGGTCGGACCGCTTCCGGGCGCGCCCAGAACGCCTCCGTTGTAGAAACCGCGTGGGTGTCGGGCGTACTCTGCCGGATCGATGTTGTCGAGGCCGCCCCTGCGGGACGGGATGGCCGCCTGCACGGTAAGTGTCGCGGTGGCGGCGGCGCTGAAAAGCTGCCCGTCGGTGACCCGGTACGGCAACACGACCGAGCCCTGAAATCCCGGCACCAGGGTAAGGTAAAGGACGCCCGATTCAGGATTCACGTACGCGAAGCTGTAGCCGGCGCCCGCCTCGTCCGCGACCAACTCGTAGGTAATGGCGTCGTTGTCGGGATCGGAGCCGATCAGTTGCTTCTCGACATAGGGAGTAGCGGTGTCGGCGCCGAAGGAGACCGCGCTCGCCTGCGGCGCGCGATTGGGCGGCGCGTCGCACCCTGCCATTGCCGTGCGCACCCCGGCGACCAGTTCGTCGACCGTCACCTTGTCGTCACCGCTCAGATCGAGTGCGCGACACTGATCGACCGACATGGTATCGAGCGCGATGTTGACCCCGGTGACGAGTTCGTCGACGGTCACCTGCTCGTTCCGGTCGCAGTCGCCGGCGCAGGTGGCTTCTTCGGCCCAGGCAACGGTGCGGTGGCCCGACGATCCGAAGCCGAGTGACGACAGGATCAGGACCGCGCTGACAAACCCTGGCTGCAGTTTCATCGATCTCTCCTCCTTGTTGAGCCGTCTTCCGCAGTGGCCGACTTATCCGCGCTGCCAACCCTCCGCGTGCCCCGTGCGCATGACACGGGCAAAAAACGCCAGCAGGTCCTCGGGTGACTCGAACCGGGCCGCCTCTCCGCTCGTCGCGTGCTCGACCCGACCGGCGAAGCGCGGGGCTTCGCCCTCACGCTCTTCGCGGAACTGCACCACGAAGGCTCGGGTCGGCGAAAGCAGCCGTTCCTCGGGTGCGAGCCGCGGGAGGCGCCGCGGCGTTTGCGAGGTCGTTCTCGCGGATCGTTGGGTCGGGATCATGCGGGCGAGCCTAAGACGCGCCCCGATGAGAGGCTATTAAACGGGCGTGCGAAAGGCGTGCAATCCGCGTTCAAGTGGCGTGTAATTGCGCCCTGGGCTATCGTGCGCGCAGCCTGGGCGGCAAACCGGAGCCGGGATGCAGGACTTGCAGTTCGTTTTCCCTCCCTTCAGGTTGGACCCCGCCAGCCAGCAACTCTGGCATGGAGAGGCGCTCGTCGCACTTCGTCCGAAGCTCTTTGCCGTCCTGCGCTATCTGGTGGAGAACTCCGGCCGCCTGGTGACCCGGGCGGAATTGTGCAGGGCGGTCTGGCCGGCAACGGCGATCAGCGAAAGCGTGGTTCGCGGCACGATTCGCGAGTTGCGCGAGGTGCTGGGGGACGAGGCCGCCGCCGCCCGTTTCATCGAGACCGTTCCGCATCGGGGCTACCGATTTGTCGCCTCGGTGACCAGCCGGCGGGCGGCTCGCGGCGATTCTCGTGCCGGCCCGGAGGAAGCACCGGGCGGCGGTTCGTTGCTCAGGGACTTACCCCTGACCGGTCGAGACCGCGATCTCTCCTGCCTGCAGCAATGGCTCGATCTGGCCAGTCGAGGAAGCCGACAAGTCGTCTTCGTCACCGGAGAGCCCGGGATCGGCAAGACGACACTCGTGGATGCCTTCCTCGGTGCAGCCGCCGCGGCGGGAAACGTCGCGGTCGTGCGCGGGCAATGTGTCGAGCAATACGGGTCCGGCGAGGCGTACTTGCCGGTGCTCGAAGCGCTGGGGCAACTCTGCCGCCGGTCCGATGGCGCGCAGACGCTCGGCGTCTTGAGCCGGCATGCCCCGAACTGGTTGGTGCAGATGCCCGGGCTGCTTGGTGACCCGGAGCTGGAGGCACTGCAACGACGGGTGCAAGGGGCAACCCGCGAGCGCATGCTGCGCGAGCTGGCGGACGCAATAGACCTCCTGACGGCGGAGCGAACCCTGGTGCTCCTGCTGGAGGACCTGCACTGGAGCGATTACTCGACGCTGGATGTAGTCTCGTTCCTGGCGCAACGGCGAACGCCGGCGCGGTTGATGGTGCTCGGCACGTATCGCCCGGCCGACGTGATCGTGAGCGACCATCCGCTCAAGGCGATCAAACAGGAATTGCGTGTCCACGAGCAATGCGAGGAGCTACCGCTGCGGTGTCTGACGGGCGGCGAAGTGGACCGGTATCTGGCGGCCAGGTTTCCCGGCGGGCATCTACCGCCCGGACTTGGGGCGGCCATTCACCACAGTACGGAGGGTAACCCGTTGTTCGTGGTCAACGTGGTGAACTACTGGCTGAGCGAGGGCCTGCTGGTCGACGCCGGCGGTCGACTGCGGTTGATGGCAAGGCTCGATGAGGTTGCGGCCCGCGTACCCGATAGCCTGCGTCAGATGATCGAGAAGCAGATCGGCCGGCTTACTTCAGAGGAGTGCCGTGTGCTCGAGGTTGCCGGCGTGGCCGGCGCCGATTTCACCACTGCCGTGGTTGCGGCGGGACTCGCCGATGACGGTGAGCGAGTCGAAGAGCGGTGCGAACGGCTGGCGCAGCGCCAACAGTTCCTCCGCGCCCGGGGCACCGAGTCCCTAGCCGACGGAACCGTGACCGGTCGCTACGGGTTCCTTCACGCGCTGTATCGGCAGGTGTTCTACGAGCGCGTCGGGGCCGCCCGGCGGGTGCGCCTGCATCGTCGCATCGGCGACTGGGAAGAGCAGGCCCACGGGCGAGAGGCCGGCCAGATCGCTGTCGAGTTGGCGATGCATTTCGAGCGTGGGCACGACACCGAGCGGGCGCTGCACTATCTGACTCGGGCCGGGGACAACGCTTTGCGGCGTTCCGCTCATCCGGAAGCGGTCGGTCTGTTCACCAGAGGGTTGGATCTCCTGATGACGTTACCGGAAACCCCGGAGCGTACGGGTCACGAGATCGCGCTGCGGAGCATGCTTGGCGCCGCATTGGGCGTCATGAAAGGCTATGCGGCGACGGAAGTGGGAAACGCCCTCCAGCGGGCGTTCGAGTTGTGCCAACAGGCGACTGAGCCTCCGCAGGTCTTTCCGGTGGTGGCCGGTCTGTGGGCGTTCCGGTATCAGCGCGGGGAACTGCGGGCGGCCGAGGAGTTGACGGAGCGGCTCTTCCGCGTCGCCCAATCCACCGCGGACGCGGCGCTCTTGTTGTGGGCTCACGCGTTGAAGGGTCTGACGTTGTCGATGCTCGGACAATTGTCGCCGGCCGTGCGGCATCTGGACGAGGGGATTGCGCTGTACGATCCGCAACTCCACGGACCGGATCGGACACGGGTCGGCGCGCAGGACCCGAAGGTGCTCTGCCTTTCCTTCGCCGCCACGACGCTCTGGCGTCTTGGGTATCCGGACGAGGCGCGGCGGCGGGTCGACGAGGCGCTCGCCTGGGCGCAGGAGCTGTCCCACCCGTTTAGCCTGGCGTTTGGCCTCGGCCACGGCGGCGCCGGGGTCGGAATCTTCATTCGGGATATGTCCGCAGTGCGGGCACACACCGACGTGCTCGCGCAGGTTTGCGAGAAGGAGGGGTTCCGGTACTGGCTCGGCTGGGGTCGTGTCTGGCGGGGCCGCGCGTTGGCCGAGGAGGGCGAACCGGAGTCGGCCATCCGGATAATGCACGAAGGCATGGCCACCGTGCAGCAGACCGGCGCCTGGCTGGCGATCCCGTATGTCCTGGGTCAGCTGGCCGAGGTGCACGGGATGGCGGGGCAGATTGCCGCAGGGCTGGAGTTGCTGTTGCAGGCACGCTCGCTGATCGAGGCTACGGGCGAGCGATGGTACGAGGCGGAGATCCATCGGCTCATGGGAGAGCTCCTGCTCCAGGCGGCGGATCCCGCGCACCCCGCGGTTCCCATTCCGAAGCGGACCGGACGAACGGCGGCTGCCCCGGCCGCGTCGGCGCGTCGCCGGGCGGTCACCCGCCTGCACGAAACCGTCGAGACCCACTTTCGCACCGCCCTGGACGTGGCTCGACGGCAGCAGGCCAGATCGCTCGAACTTCGCGCCGTCATGAGTTTGAGTCGATTGTGGGAGCAACAGGGTAAACGGCGCCAGGCCCGCGAGAGCCTGGCTGACGTTTACGGCTGGTTCACCGAGGGGTTCGACACCCCCGATCTACGTGACGCCCGAGCGCTGCTCGCCGCGCTCGCCTGAGTTGTTTCCGTTCTGGCGCCCGTGCGCACCGGGCACTGAGCCGGGTGCGCAGAGCACGGAAACTCGATGGCGCGCCTTTCGGC
Source organism: Candidatus Binatia bacterium (assembly GCA_023150935.1). Classification (NCBI taxonomy): domain Bacteria; phylum Candidatus Binatota; class Binatia (SeqCode); species Binatia bacterium. The sequence continues at coordinate 121,575 of JAKLJW010000002.1, forward strand.
GGCGTTCGAGTCCGTGCTCCGTGTTCGCGCTATTTGTGCTCCGGCGAAGACTCCCGCTCAGCTCGCCTTGCCCTGATTACGGACGATGATCCGCAGGGCCTTGATGACTTCGGGCTTGTTGGCGAGGTCGGGGTTTCCTGGCATGAGTGGGCTCTTGCCGACGGCCGGACCCCCACTCTTGATGATCTTCTCGATGGCGTCGTCGGTGACCGACTTCTGCCACGCCGCATCGCTCATGTCGCGCGGCTTCGGGTTCAGCCCCGCGGATGCTGGCCCGTCGCCCTTGCCGGTTGGCCCGTGACACGTGCTGCATCGCGTCTTGAAGATGCCTTCGGCTTCCGTCATCGTTGCCGCCGGCACATCGTCCGCGGCAGCGACCGAGGTGGCCCATGCCGCACCCACCGCACCGCAGGCGAGGGCAACGGCCGCCACACCCAGCAATTGCTTCACTTTCATTCTTCTCCCTCCTGTATAGCCTGACCACGTGTCAGTACCGCGCAAACCCGTTTGCGACGGCCCACCCATCGCTCCGGTTTTGCTCACCCATCGATCGCCGGCAGAGCAGCAGAGTCCTGCCGACCTGACAACCGTACGCTAGCGCGTTTCACCGTTACGGGAAAAGGGGGATGGCTTGCGGCAGCCGGCGGCGTATCGGCCGGTCGAAGGGCACCCTCCCGCGCCCGGAGGCGGCGCGCCGGGAGGAGTCCTGTCTCCCGGGATTCAGAGCAAACCGGCGCGGAACACGGCGCGATAGCCGACGAGACCGCGACCCGGTTCGAGGGAGAGGGCAACCTGCGCATCGAAGACGAAATGGATCTGTCCGTCGACCGCCTCGGCGCCGGACGGCGGGTTGCGGTCGAAGAAACCCTCGCGCACCGCGGCTTGCAGGTTGCGGTCGGTGCCCAGCCCGCCGCTGGTCGAACGCTCGCGCACTTCGATCGATACGAGTTGCCCCTGGCGGTCCATCACCGCCTCGATGCTGGCATACTCCTGCGAGGAGTCGAAGCGGCCGGCATCGACGCTGCGGCGCAGGTTGATGCGGAAATTCTCGAACACGCGCACGGCGACGCGCCGCACAAAGGGGGCGAACTGCTCGGCCTTCGTGTTGAGCATGGTGATGTCGCCTTCACGGATGGCGGGCAGGAAGTCGAGCGTGGCGCCGCTGAGACCGCCGCGGCGCCAAGGATCCCCGTAGCGCAATAGATCGTCGCGGGGGATGGCGGCGTGCTGTTCCGCCGGCGGGTCGACCGCGCGCGGGACGGGTTCGCGGGGCGCGTGGCGTGCGAAGTCCCCCGGCTGCGGCAGGAGTTGCTCCAGTCCCGGCAGTGCCGCTCGCTCGGCGGCGCGCGGTGCGCGCTCGGCTCGCGCCGCCGGCGCGCGGGGCGGCAGGTTCCGTCTTGGCGCGGCGGCGGGCGGCGCCGCTTTCTTCGGTTCTTGAGCCACGACCGGCCGCGACTTCGCGTCGGGATCGCCGGGGGCCGGGTCGCCGCGTTTCACCGTCTCTTCCGGCACCGTGACATCGCGGTCGCTCAGCAATCGCGTTTTCTCCGGCACCCGCTCCTCGCCGTGCTCGGATGGGCTGACGATTTGCCGTTCCGGCAGGGTGATCGGCGGCGGTGCAGGCGCGGCGGCGGCCGGCGGCGGCGCCGGTCTGGCCGCTGGTGCCGGAGCGGGAGCAGGAGCCGGAGGCTGGAACATATCCACTTCGATGAGGGGGGGCACGGACACGTCGAGTGACGGACGCCACAGCGAAGGCAGGCCGGCGACAAGCAGCCCGTGCAGGAGCAGCGACAGCGCCAGTGCCCAGGTGAGCCGCGCCGAATCGCTCATGACCCGATGTTAGCGGTCTCCCGCGCGCACCGGCAAGGCGCCCGGTGTGGCTTGCGCCAACCCGACGGCATCACCTATAAGTCCGGTAGCGAGGAACCCTGATGTTTGGATTCGGCATGGGCGAGATCCTGCTCGTCCTGGTGATCGTCCTGATCATCTTCGGTGTCGGCAAGTTGCCCGAACTTGGCGAGGGGATCGGCCGCGGCATTCGCAACTTCCGCAAGCAGATGAAGGCGCCGGACGAGATCGATATCACTCCCAAGCCCGAAGAGACCGGCGACGAAAACCGCAAGCGTCAAACCTGACGGTGGGCCGCAACCACCTGCGCCGAGAACGACACCGCTCCTTTCGGCGGGTCCATGAAGACGATCACGAACGTCGACGACGCTCCCGGCTCGATCGTGAAGCGGCTCGGCGGATTCAGCTTCTGGAGTACGGAGAGTTCGCGTGGCGTGAGGTCCTTCAAGACACGCGTCGAAATGACGTTGCCGCAATGAATAACCTTCTCGTCCAGACCCATACCGGCCGCGTCAAAGAGGCGTCCCGAGATTTGCACGCCCTGTAACGGTACCGGGGCGGTGTTCATAGCCTTGCCGCTGATCACGAAGACGTCCTTGCCGTCCCGGATGCGCTGGTACATGCCGTCCACCTCGGACAGCGTGACCTTGCGGGTCAGCAGGCGATCGTCGCGCAGACTTCCGATCCAGGGAAGGTTGCCCACCCATTGCTCCGTGAGTCCAGGGCTGGCAGCCAACGCCGCGGCCAGCACGGCGTACCCGACGGTTACCACGCCGACGAACCAGAGAATGGCCACCATCTTGCCCCGATCGTCGTCCGCCATTTGTGGATCCCGCCCACGCCGTCCGCGCCTGGGCGGCTCGCCGATGCCAATTACGAAGGGGGCTTCCTCGATCATGTCCGGCGGCGGTGTCGCCGCCGGCGTTAACATGGGTGCGGCCCTGGCCGGCAGCGCGAGCGCCGACGTCTCGCCGTCGGTCCGGGGCGACATGCGCTCCACCGGAGGCGGATCGCCATCGCTGTCGAGGGACTGCGGTTGTTGCTCTGTCCCCGTCCCGAGGGTGAACTCCTCTTCCGTGTCCGGGACCACGAGGCCCGACTCCGCGGAAACCTCGCGGTCGGTGTCGCCCTCGTCTTTCCAGCTAGCCTGTTCAAATGGTAACGTCAGGCTCTCCGCCGCCGCGGGCGGAGTACGTTCCAGCCGGCCGGAACTGGTGGCCTTCTCCGTACGGGAGGACGATCCACCAGCGCGTTTGCTAGCCGCGGGCGCCGGAAATATGTGCTGGCACCGGGAGCAGCGAAGTTTCGCACCCGGGGTCGCGAGACGCGTCGCCTCGACCCGGTAGCGCGAGGCGCAGTATGGACATTGAACGATCACTGCATTGAGCCAGGAGCGAGTGAGATTCTATGGGGAACGCAAAGGAAAGCAAATCCGCGCCGTCGGCCGTGCAAGCACTGTCGGTCGTACTGCCCGCTTATAACGAAGAGCCGAACATCGAGCGGGTGGTCGGCGAGTGCGCCAACTACCTGGACTCGCGGTTGCCCGACTACGAACTCGTCGTCGTCGATGACGGCAGCGCCGATAGGACCGGCGAGATCCTGCGGCGCCTGACCACGACGTTCCCCCGTTTGCGGCCGCAACATCACGAGCAAAACCGTGGCTACGGCGCGGCACTGCGAACCGGCTTTGCCGCCGCCACCAAGCCCTTCGTATTCTACATGGACGGCGACGGCCAGTTCGACATCCGCGATCTGGACCTCCTGCTGCCGCTGGTAACCGACGATCGCAACATCGTCACGGGCTACCGCATCGAACGCAGCGACCCGTTCATTCGCCGGCTCAACGCCCGGCTGTTCGGCGGGTTCCTCGTCCGGGTAATGCTCGGAGTCCATGTGCGCGATCTGAACTGTGCCTTCAAGATCATTCCCAAGCGCATCCTCGACAGCATCGCCCTCGAGTCCACGGGCGCGTTGATCAATGCGGAACTCTACGGGCGCGCGGTACGCCGCGGCTTCGGAATCAAGGAAGTCGGCGTGCATCACTATCCTCGCACGGCCGGTGTTCAGACCGGCGCGCACATCTCGGTCATCGCGCGCGCCTTCTACGATCTGTTCAGGTTGCGACAGAAGATCGTGCGGGAAGGCTGAAGGCTGGCGGGAAACTCCGGGCTGGCAAGCTAGCCCGCTTTACCTTCCGTCAACACGAACTTCTGCACGCGATTGTTCAGCGTGTCGGAGACGTACACGGCACCCTGCGCATCGACAGCCACGCCGATGGGGCGGTTGAACTCGCCCGGCCCGGTGCCGCTCTTTCCCCATGCCTGCACGAGCTGACCCTTGCCGTAGCGGGCTACCCGGTGCAGGTACGAGTCGCTGACGATGACATCGTCGCCTCGCATTGCCAGATACGGCTCGGTGTAGAACTCCTCCCAGCCGTATACGGCGAACTCGCGCAGGAAGGTGCCCTGCCTGTCGAACACCTGGATACGCCGGTTGCCGGTGTCGGCGACGAGAACTTCGCCGGCACCGTTCACCGCGATGCCCACGGGTTCGATCAGCTCGCCGGGCTTGGAGCCCTCCTTACCCCAGCTTTTGAATTGCGTACCATCGCTCGTGAACGCCACCACGCGTTTGTTGCCGGTATCCGTAACATAGACATTCGCGCCGTCCGGCGAGACGGCGATCCCACGCGGTCCCCAGAAACCCGGTTCGGCCTTCCATTCCTTCACGAACGCGCCGCTGCCGTCGAACTTCTGAATCCGGTGGTTCCAGGTGTCGGCAACGTACAGCGCACCATCGGGGCCGACGGCGGCACCGCACGGGTCCTTGAACTTGCCGGGTTCGCTGCCTTCGCCGCCCCACACCGTCAACGGCTTGCCGTCGGGGCCGAGTTTCTGGATCCGATTATTCTTGCTGTCCACAACAAAAAGATGGCCACCGGCATCGACGGCGAGCCCGCGCGGCTCGTCGAACTGCCCCGGCCGGGTACCCTTCTCGCCCCACACTGCCGCCGGGGCAATGACCTCCGGTGCGCGCGGGTAGCCGCGGGCCGCCGGGGGCGGGTTGACCGCAATGGCGCCGAAGGTCTTTCCGGGCGTCAGATCCCGAGCGACGTACATCACCGCGTCACTCGAGCCGACACCGCTGAACGGCCGCCGCTTCAGCAGGAAGGTTACGAAACTGGCCGGATTGAGTTTGCTCCAATCGGGTTCCCACCAGCCGCGAATTTGGAACGGGATCTTCTCGTAGGCGTCGCCGATCGCCTGGTCGATGGCGTTGGTCGCTTCCTTGTCGACGATGACCAGTGCCGTGTCGACCTGGCGCACGTCACCGCTCCAGTTCACCGGGTAGTGCCGCAAGTACCAGCTCAGCGGCCAGGTGGAGTTGCCCGAGACGGCGAGACGGGTTTTCAAGCCCGTGCCGAGTTTCTCGGCCACCTCCTCGACCTTGAGCATCACTTTCTCGTGGATGTCGTACGTCGACTGCACGTAAGCGAGGAGTTCGGCGGTGCGTGCGTCCGCCTGCTCGGACGGTCGCGGCGCGTCGGTGAGGTAGTTGCTGGCGATCAGGTTCCATCCGGTCAGCGCCCCGAGCGCCGCCAGGGCCAGTGCCGGCCCCGGCCGGGAGAAAGTTCCCGCCGCGACCCGGTCGCGGAACCACATCGCCGCCAGCAGGGCCATCGGCAGCAGGATCGGCACCAGCAACCAAGGAACCTTTTCCTGCGCCCAGGCATAGAAGCCGAAACTGCCCATCGCCCAGATCACGGTGAAGCGCGTGAACCGATCCGGCATCCAGGCGCGCATCAGGGTGAGACCGGCGAACACCAGTGCGCCCAGCAGCACCGCCGGGGCCCGTTCCGGGGCCGCCACCAGCGAGACGAGAAAGCCGGCGAACACCGCCCAGGTCGCGTACCAGAGGTAGCGGCTCGATGCCCGCCCGTCGGCGGGTGGCCGCGTCAACGGCGCCAGCAGAAACAGCAGCGCCGGAAAGAAGATCAACGGCTCGTAAGTCACGAGGTGCGGGAAGTAGTACCACCACGGCCCGCCGATACGTTTGATCTGGTGCTGGCCCCACCAGTAGCTGAGCGCCCGCTGCACCGCGTTCCAGTGCTCGTTGTGGGTACCGAACGACGTGTAGAACGCCAACCAGATGCCCAGAAAGATGATCAGCGCGGTTACTAGCGGGACAATCGAGGAGCGAACGAGATCCCACGTCTCCGCCCACGCGCCACCGAGCGCCGCCCGCCAGTCGCGGCTGTTGACGACCTCCCACAGCAGCATGAGCCCGGCGCTGGCGATAAAGACCGGGCCGAGGGCATACATGTCCTCTTTGGTCGCAAACGCCAGAGCGAGCGCAGCGGCGGCCAGGTAAAGGTGACGCAGGATGCGGGTCTCGGCGTACCGGAAGGCGAAGTAAACGAATCCCAGGTTACACGCGGCCACGTAGATGTCGTGGCGCTGGAAGCGGGTGAAGTACGTAAACGCCGGCGACAGGGTGAGCAGCGCAAGGAACGACAACGCCCCCCAGCGACCGAGGTAACGGCGCAGCGGCCACGCCAGCGCCAGCACGCCGAATCCGAAGAGCACCGCGCTCAGGCGCGCCGTGAAGTCCGTATCGCCGAGCAGCCACATTACCGCCGCAGTGGCATAGTAGAGAACCGGACCGTGGTAGACGGGATCGTACTGGTAGGCGCGAACCCCTTCGTCCACGATCTTCCAGGAGAAGAAGGCGTGAATCGATTCGTCGTGGTGAAACGGCCGCACCCCGAGGATGTAGAGGCGCGAGGCCACGGCGATAACCAGCAGTACGATGTACAGGACTTGCTCGACGGTCAACGAACCGATGACCCGCCGATCCAGTGCCCCCGGCGATTCGGGCGCCGACGCTACGGGCGGCGCATCAGTAAGGTTGCGAACGGTCGCTCTCTCTGCCATAGAAGCCGCTGTTACGCGATGATTTCGGGTGTCGAAATCCGCTAGTTCCTATCCGCCGCCTGCAACCTTGTCAACCAACGACGGCACCATCCGACTGCTCCGACGATGAGGATTACGGTCGCGATTCCCGCATACAACGAGGCCAAGCGCATCCTGCCGTCGCTGGAACGTATCGTCGCCTACATGGAGAAGCGGCATCCGGGCTACGACATTCTGGTCGTCGACGACGGCAGCACCGACGACACCGCCGGGGTGATCGAACGCCGCTTCGGCCCGCAGGTGGCCGTGAGGTCGTGCGGCAGCAATCGCGGTAAGGGCTACGCCTTCCGCCAGGCCATGCGGGAGGCGCAAGGTGACCTGGTGCTGTTTTCCGACGCCGACCTGTCGACCCCGATCGAAGCGCTCGAAACGATGCTGCCGCGTATCGCCGCGGGCGACGATATCGTCATCGGCAGCCGGGCCGTTCTCGGCGCGCACATTCACCGGCACCAACCATGGTACCGGGAAGCCGCGGGCAAGCTGTTCAACCTGATCGTGCGGCTCGTCGTGATGGGACAGTTTCACGACACGCAGTGCGGTTTCAAGTTGTTCCGGCGCGAGGCGGTGCTGCCGCTGCTGCCGCACCTGCGGGTCGACCGCTGGGCATTCGACGTCGAGGTCATTGCGGTGGCACAAGCCGCCGGACTCCGCCTTAGCGAGGTGCCCGTCGATTGGACGAACTCGCCGAAGTCGACCGTCGACCTGGCCGGCGGTCTGAGCGCTTTCCTCGATCTCGTGCGGATTCGCGGGCGGGCCAGGCGGGCCGGTCTCGACCTCGCGGCAACGCGCGGCCCGGCCGGCGCCGTCGGAGGTTCGCGCTGACCATGGGCCGTGCCGTCGTCCCGCCGGTTGTCGGGGTCCCGCGAACCCGCGCCCTGGCAGTGAGCGGTGTATGAGCGGGATCGTCGTCGCACTCCCGGCTTACAACGAAGGCTCTCGCCTCGAAGCCTTGCTCGATCGCGTCCGGACGGCGCTCGCCGACCGCCCTTATCGCATCGTTGTCGTCGACGACGGGAGCCGCGACAATACCGCGGCGATTCTGCAGCGGCGCAGTCGGGACCTGCCCCTGGCGGTGGTCACGCATGCCGTCAATGCCGGTCTTGCCGACACCCTGCGCGACGGCCTGAAGTGGGTCGTCGACAATTGCGGCGACGACGACATCGTGGTCACCATGGATGCCGACGACACGCACGATCCGGCTTGTATCGGCGCCATGACGGCGCGCCTGACCGACGCCGTCGACGTGGTCATCGCCTCGCGTTTCCAACCGGGATCGCAGGTCGTAGGGGTGCCGTGGCACCGCCGCCTGTTCAGCTGGGGCGTGTTTGCCCTCCTCAAGGTCCTGTTGCCGATTCCCGGCGTGCGCGACTACGCCTGCGGATACCGGGCCATGCGGGTGCGCACCGTGCGCGCCGTGCTGGCGCGGTATGGCGACGACCTGTTCCACCTGCGTGACTGGGGCTTCATTTGCACCGCGGAACTACTGTGGAAACTGCACACGGTCGGCGCCCGGTGCGGCGAGGTGCCCTTTATCCTCCGCTACGATCTAAAGGAGAGCGTCAGCCGCATGCGCGCCGGGCGGACGATCGCGGGCTATGGCCTGCTGGTGTGGCAGAGCCGGCGCCCACCCTTCCGGAGGCTGTGAACGGCATGCAACGTCGATCCGTGCAGTGGGCGGCGCTCGCCGCCGTCGTCCTTCTCGCCGCGGCATTGCGGGTCTACGATCTCAAGGACGTTCCCGCCGGCCTCTTCTGCGACGAAGCCGCGCTGGGTTACAACTCGTACGCCCTCGGCACCGCCGGTATCGACGAGAACGGCCGGGCTCTGCCGCTCTTCGTGTGGTCGTTCGGCGGTTACAAGAACCCCATTTACATCTACGCGGGCATCCTGCCGGTGAAGCTGTTCGGGCTTGACGAGTTCAGCACCCGGCTGACCGCGGCGCTGTTCGGCATCGGCGGTATCGTCGCCATGTTTTTCCTCGGTCGCGCGATATTCAACCCCTGGGTGGGTCTCTTCGCGGCGTTGTTTCTCACTCTCTGTCCGTGGCACCTCCACTTCAGTCGCATCGGTTTCGAGCTGATTTCTTTTCCCTTCCTGTTCACCGTCGGGCTGACGTTGCTCGTCAGGTACACGCAGGGGCGGCGAACGTTGGCGGCGGGGATGTTCTTCTGCGCCCTGTGTCTGTATGCCTACGCCATCTCCGCCGTGTTTGTACCCTTGTTCCTCGTCGGCTTTTCCCTGCTGTACTTGCCGACCCTGCTGCGGCGCTGGAAAGAAACGCTGCTCGCTCTGGCCGTGATCGTGGCAACGGTGGCTCCCGCCGGCATCTTCTACCAACGTCATCCGCAGGCGACCGGATATTTCCGCAACACCACCATGCTCGCCCCGGGCCGCGACCTGCGCGCGCAGGTGGAGCAGCTCGCCGCCAACTACGCCGCCTTTCTGTCGCCGCGTTTCCTGTTCGAAAGCGGCGACTCCATAACGCGCCACGCCGTGCGCGGCTTCGGCCAGCTGCTCCCCGCTACCGCCCCGTTTATCGTCCTCGGCGCCCTGGTGGCTCTCCTCCGGCGCGACCGCGCCAGCAAACTCGCGCTCTGGTGGGTCGCCGTATACCCCATCGCGCCGAGTCTGATGACCGAGATCCCGAGCGCCTCGCGCGGCATCATGGGTGCGCCGGGCTTCAGTCTGCTTGCCGGTATCGGCCTTGGCGCCGCGCTGCACGGACTGGGTTGGATAATGCGCCGGCGACCGCTCGCGTTGGCCGCTCAGACCGCTGCGCTGGCCGGCCTGGGCTACATGCTGGTGCCGCAGTTTACTCGCTACCTGCACGCTTACTTCGTCGAGTACCCGAAGTACTCGGCCCCGACGTACGGCGGCTTCCAGTTCGGTTACCGCGACTCGATTCACTACATGGAGAGCCAGCGCGACAAGTTCGACCTGCTCATGCTCACCGCCGTGGAGGTCAATCAGCCGCAGATATTTCCCCTCTTTTACAACGCCGTCGATCCGCGCCAGTGGGCGGCAAGCCCGCACTCGCCGCGCGATCTCGGCTACCTGATTCTCGACCCCGCCGAGTACAGCCGCTACGGCGTCGACCAGCGCGTCCTCTATCAATTACGACCGTCCGACCTCTATTACTTCACCGACTACACCATCCATAAACGCATCACGACACCCGCCGGTCAGGACGAGTTCGTCATCGCCGAGGTGCGCGACCGCAAGCGCTTCCTGACCAACTGGCTGGTCGTCGGACCTTTCGACAACACCGGTGGCAGCGGCGAGCGCAAGGCGTTCATCGACGTCAACCACGTGACCCGCAACCAGCAACCCGGCACGCTCGGCGACGGTTACTGGCGGCCAATCAATCCGCAATTCGTTCGCGTCGACCTGAACCAGTTCTTCGCCGCTCGCGACCCGCGCCACCCGGGCAATCCGGAGGAGGTCTGCGCTTATGCGGCAATGACCGTCCAGTCGCCGACGGCGCACAGCGCGTTCCTCGAACTCGCCGGCACGCAAGACTCTCTGGATGCGTGGCTGAACGGCCAGCGCCTGACGCCGGGGCCCATGGTCCTTTCCGACGCTCCGAGACGGCGGCCCATCGAACTGCGCGCCGGCGACAATCTCCTGTTGGTGAAGAGCTGCGAGAACATCGGCAGCTGGTACTTCACCGCACGGATCACCGACGAGAACGGACGTGACCTTACCGACATCTCCACCACGGCATCGATTCCCGATACGCCGCCGTCGGTGGCGCCGGCAGCGGCGGGGGCGTCGCCGGCGCTGCAGATCGTCGAAGGGTTCGACGGCCCCATCACCTACAAGCACACCCAGTCCCCGTATCCGGACTACCGCGGCGGTACCGAGTCGTGGTGGACGAACCTCCGCGACGCGCAGGCCGAGCTGGTGTGGCGCAGCGCGCCGGTGCCGAAGAAGGAACCGACCGTGCTGGCGTTCACCTTCTCGCATTCCGAGGCCAGCGGCGAGGCGGAACTGTACGTAAACGGCAAGTACGCTCTGACCTTCGCGGTCGGCGACGTGCGGCCCGGGGACGTCTATCGGCGCGGCCCGTATCGTCTGGTATTCCTGCCCCGCGCCCACATCGCCGGTAATTCCGGTGTAATGCTCCTGCAGATCCCCGCCGACGATATCACTCCGGGTCAACCCGTGGAGCTGCGGGTCATTCCGGTCCGCGGCGACGAAGCCCCCTGGGTGATGATCAAGGGCTACCGCGACACGGTCCAGCACGAACAGCTCAGCCCGGATACCGTTGCCGAGTTGCTCAACGCCTCGTGGACAACCTCGGCGCGGCAGTAGGCGATAACGCCGGTCGGACCGGCGGTCCCCGGCTCGCTTACCAACGGCCCACGAAGGCCTGACTGCGACAGGCGGTGGGCGCGTTGACGGGGTTGCACCTGGCGGTAGTGCCGCCGGGGATCTCGACGAGATAGGGCGTGCCGAAGACCGGGCTCGGCACGGGAAAGTCGGTGCTCACGAACTGCGCGCCGCTCGCCAGCGCGGCATCGCGCTTGGCGGTGTCGTTGGCGCGCGCCTCGGTAGTGTCGGCATCGGCGCGGGTCCGCACGATGTACCCCGACGCCACTAGGTTCTGGATTGCACTCGGGTCCGGCAACGGATCGTTCATCTTGACGAAGGCCGCTTCGGGCGATCCGGTCGGGGAGTCGGTGAACATCACCCTCCCCTGCAGCGCCGGATGACCGGCGACGTAATCTGCAAGCTTGCTGCCGCCGTTGTCGAGGGCGAAGAGGAACTTGCCGCGCGCCTCGTTCAGGCTCGGCCAGCCGAGCTCCTGCACCGCCTGCTCGATCGTTGGCCGGCCGCGGCGAACGCGGTCAGGCGTAATCAGGCGGTTCTCTCCGAACACCGACCTGATCTCGGCATCGACCGCGTCGAGTTCGGCCGCCCCGATCGGTACTGGAATGGCAAAGCCGAAGCTATACGGATCCGGGATGGTGTCGTCCTTCGCCTCGATCAGTACCATGATCGGCAGGTGGCCGCGGTTGCGGTTCGACCAATGCCGCATCCTCTTGAGGCAGTCGACGAAGGTATGGCAGGTCGTCCCGAAATCGATGTCCTGCACGTGCAAGACCTTGAAGCCGGGCTCGTAAAGCTCCGGGATGTCTGTTTGCGGGTCCTGACCGATGGCGATCAGGCCGCCGCGACGCGCGTAGAGACCGCCCGCCGGGTCGGCGAATATGTCCAGCTCGATCTGACGGATGCCCTGAGATTCGAATTGGTCGTAGAGGTCGATGTGCGTGTACTCGATGCCGAGGAACTGCGGGTCGAAGCCGATAAGAATGCTGAGCAGCGCCGGCTCCGGTTGAATGTGGTAGCTGTTGTGCGTCCCGATCGCCTGGACCTCGTTGAGCGCCACACAGTGCCGCGCCAACCAGTTGCGCACGCCTCGCAGACGTCGCTCCGTCGCACCCTGCTGTTCGAGTTCCACCAACTGGGCCTCGACGGCAGGGCAGTTCTCGCGCTTCCCCTGGAACTCCCTTGCCGGCACGAGATTCGGGATCAGGCCAACACCGATGCCGAAGACGATGGCATGCAGCAGACGTACGTGCCTCATAATGACCTCCCCGCCGGGCGCCCGAATCCGTCCGATACGACCGGCCCTAGACCGGTAGCACGGACCGCGGCGTTCAAGAAAGCGATTTCGACCGCAGAGGTCGTAGACCGGACCCGCGCCCGGATTTTGGCCTTGTCCGATTGTGATCCTTCCCCGGTTTGTGTTAGATGACCAATCGCTGAAAGGAGTGCTCATGCGGGGTTGGATCTATGCTGCGGTTGGTTTCGGTCTCGTGTCGTTCGCTTCGGCGGCACAGGCGGGGCCGTTCGTATATGCGGCGAACGCGGACAGCAACGACGTCACGGTGATCGATGCGGCTACCAATCTCGTGGCGACGACCGTCAACGTCGGCAACGAGCCGCGCAACCCCGCGGTCAGCCCCGACGGCTCGCGGGTTTATGTGCCGAACCGGTTCGGCGACAACGTCACAGTAATCGACGGATCGAACAACACTGTACTTACCACCATCGCCGACTCGGGCTTCGACGAGCCGTATGCGGCGGCGGTGAGCCCCGACGGGTCACGGGTGTACATCGCCAACAAGGAAGGCGGCGGGAGCAGCACCGGCAGCGTCACGGTGATCGATGCCTCCGACAACACCGTCATAACGACGATCGACGACACCTGCTTCGTGTCGCCGGAGTGGGTGACCGTGAATCCGGCCGGGACGCGCGCTTACGTGGTGAACCGCCAGGGGAACAGTGTCTGCGTCGTAGATACAGGCACCAACACCGTCGTGGACGACGTGACCGTCGGCAGCGAGCCGCGCTCCGCCGTCGTAACCTGCGACGGTGCCTTCGTCTACGTCGCGAACAACCTCGGTTCGCCCGCCGTGTCGAAGATTCAGACGTCGGACAACACGGTCGTCGGCGGCATAAACTTCGGCAGCGGCACTCCACGAAATATGTCGATCACTCCCGACTGCAGTAAGATCTACGTCCCGCTACAGAACGACAGCGTCGGCGTGATTGACCGGACGGCAGGTGACGCCACAGCGCTGATCGCTGTCCCAAATGGCGATCGGACATACGGCAGCGCGGTGCTCGACAGCGGCACGAGCGTCTATGTAACCGACGAGGATGACGACGAGGTCGAGGTGATCGACGTCGCAACCGACACCGTCCTGAGCGGGCCGGGCCTGCCGATTCCAGCGGGCAGTACGCCTCGCGGCATTGCGACCGGTGGCCAGGCCGTCGTTGTCGCGCCAACCCCGCTGATGTCGCCGCTCGGGCTCGCGCTCATGGCCGGGCTGCTGGCCGCCGGCGGTGTGGTCGTCGCGCGACGCCGCTCGGTTGGTTGAGGTCGGTGCCTTACTCGACGGAGACGTACGCGTCGGGGTCCGCAGCAGGCATCACGAGGGCGGATACGCTCGCCGCTGCCGCCAGACCCGAGTAAGCCGGCACCAGCGCGAACACCACCTGCATCACGGTGTCGCCGAGCCAGTGAAGGCCCGCAGTGTAGTTGCATACTAGGACGCCGACGACGGCGAAGTTGGCGATGCCGCCGAGGTGCCCGACCCACGCGCCCCGGCGCGGCGTCCGAGGCGACCGCGCCAGCCATGTCGCCGCCACGTAGGTCCCAAACGCCGTCGCCATTGCCCCCGGCACCCACCACGGCGCCACGCCGAGCGCCACGTACGCGCCCAGCGCGGAGACCAGAAAGCCGATATCCGCGAGGTGATCGAACACCCGCCCGGCACGACTGGCCGTACCCGCCCGCCGCGCGAGGCGCCCGTCCACCACATCGCTCGCCGCCACCAGTGCGAAAACCGGCACCGCTAAACCACCCCACCACGCCTCTGCATCGCCGACGACCAGAAAAACGAACACGGGCGTGAGCGCTACCCGCAAAGCGGTCAGCGCGTTGGCAAGGGTGAGTGCCGATGCCGGCAGGTTGCTGGCCGGGCTCATCGAGTCGCGCCGCCCTGGCGTTCAGGTCCCGGGCTTGGCCAGGACGAGCTGTGCGTCGCCGATGTGGCGCACGGCGAATGCCGCTTCGCAACTGGCCAGGTAGAGCTCCCACATGCGCACGAAGCGCGCATCGAAACCGAGCGCCGACACGGCTGGCAGATTGGCGAGAAACCGCTGCCGCCACGCCCGCAGCGTCAGCGCGTAGTGTGGGCCGATGTCCCGCAGCCATTCGAGCCGCAGGTCGGTGTGCCGCCGTATCGAATCGATAATCGCCGCCACCGACGCCAGCAGTCCGCCCGGGAAGATGTGTTTGCGAATCCAGTCGAACTCCCGCCGATAGGCATCGAAACGCTGGTCGGGGACCGTGATCGTCTGCAGGAGCATGCGGCCCGCGGGTGCCAGCAGGTTGTTGCACGCCTCGAAGAACGCGGCGTAGTTTTCGTATCCGACCGCCTCGAACATCTCGATGGAGACGATCCGGTCGTAGCACCCAACGGCGCAGCGGTAATCGCACAGCTCCAGGGTGACCCGATCGGCCAGGCCCGCCGCGGCCACGCGCTCCCGGGCCAGTTCCAGTTGCCGATCCGACAACGTGATTCCGGTTACCTGGCAGCCGTACTTCCCGGCCGCGTGCAGAGCCAGAGCGCCCCAGCCGCAGCCGATTTCGAGCACTTTCATCCCCGGCCGGAGATCCAGTTGCCGGCAGATTTCGTCGACCTTCCGTCGTTGCGCGACTTCGAGCGGTTCGTCGACCGCGGCGAAAACCGCACAACTGTAAAGCATGTCGTCGTCGAGAAAGAGCCGATAGAGATCGTTGCTCAGGTCGTAGTGGTAAACGATGTTGCGGCGGCTTCCCCGCAGAGTGTTGGCGCGTGCCCATTGGAGGCAGCGGTGCCAGAGCCGGGCCGGGAGTGTCCATGCGGTGCGGTGCGGCGCGAGCGACTGATCGCGTAGGAACACCATGCACAGCGTCACGAGATCCGATGCCTCCACCTCGCCCTCGATGTACGATTCCGCCACCCCGATCTCACCGGCGGCCAGAACCCGCCGGAAGAACATCCAGTCGCGGATCGTAACCGTCACTTCGGAGGCGCGCACGGGATCACCGACCTCGACGGCTTCGCCGTTGGGCAGGATCAGGGTGAGCGCTCCGGCTCGCCAGCGGCGCATGGCCGCGAGGACAACCCGCGCAGCCACGCGCTCAACCCACGACACCGAGGACTCTGTACCCGTAACGGCGGCGGTTGCATTCATCGCGCGGCCTCCTTTGCGGCGAGACGGCCCCATACGGCGTCGGGTGCGCTGGGCTGCCGAAGGTTCGGGCTGCCGGCGGCAAGAGGCACCTTTGCGGTTCAGCGGCAACGCCACCCGCGCATCGCGCCTCCGATCTTGAGCGCGTGCCGTGGAAAGCGCAAGCGCAACCGCACCGGAGCTCCCGAGCCCGGCGGCGCCGCAATCGGCGATGGCGGCGCCGCCGCGAAGCCGGACACAGCGGACTCCGGTAAGTTCAGGCCGCGTGCCGGTGCGCCGAGCACTGGCGGTACACCGTCGGTGGCGCCTGATCGAGCCAGCGGCGCACGACGACGCGAACATACGCGGGCTCCAGCCCGAAGAGATGGCACAACGGTACGAAGCTGAACGGCCACCCCGTGTCGTCCGAGTCGATCCAGGCGAGGCTTTCGGCCACGCGCCGGCGGTACTTGGGGTCGCCGTTGCGATCTCGCACTTCAATGAGTGCTTGCGCCAGGACGGCGCCGGCGAGCTTGCGCTCGGGCGACCAGTTCGACCGCCGCGGCAGTTGCGCCGCCACCATTTCTCCCCCGGCCAGCAGGTGATCTATTACGCCGAGGTCTAGGCCATCGGATCCGAAACTTGGCATAGCCATCTTGAAGCTCCTTTCCTGAAGTCTCCGTCCTCAACGGTGCAGAACCAGGTTGTCGCGCAGCCGCACGCTCTCGAGGTCAAGTTTGTCCAAGTCGTCGATGACGATTCCGCGACGCGAATCGCTGCCGGCGGCGACCGCGCGGGCTTCCCGTCCGCCCAGCCAGAGATCCACCCCGGGCGGTAGCAGCGATTCGATGTGACGCACCTCCTCCACCGCCCGGGCGCGGTTGTTGTCGTTGACGAACCCGAGCCCGAGCACGCTGACGTCCGGCCGCCGCGCCGCAGACAAGATGTCCGCGGCCGGTACGTCCGGTCCGAGGCAATGCACCCCCACCCCGGCGTCGCGTAGCAACAGCGATACGATCCATAACCCCAACTCGTGACGCTCTCCGCCGGGGGTGGCCAGCACGACGGGCGCATCCCGCGACACACCTTGCGCCCGAATCATGCTCCCGAGCAGGTTGCGCAAGAGGCCGCTGGCGAGATGCTCGGCACCGACGGTGAGGGTCCCAGCCTCCCAGCGGTCCCCGATTTCTGCCAGCAACGGGGACACCACCTGACACACGAAGTCGCGGTGACCGAGCACGATCAGGGCATCGCTCAGCCGGGCTTCGAATGCTGCGGCATCGAGTCGCTGGAGCGATTCCAGCAGGCCCTCGCCCGCCCGCGGCAAGGGCGATGAATCGGGGCGAACAGCGGCGGAGCCGTTTGCGGGCCCCGGGGCCGTTGCCGGAGGCCGCGCGTCAACCAGGACACGCAACTCCGACACCCCAAGACGCGCCACGTCCCCGATCGCCCTGCCGCTGGCAACCACCTGCGCCAGGAGCCTCAGATGCGCGATATCGGCAGCGCTATACAGCCGCGATCCGCGCGGGCCCCGAACGGGAGCCACCACGCCATACCGCCGCTCCCAGGCCCGAATCACATCCGCCGACAGCCCGGTCATCCGAGACACCGTGCGCAACGGATAGGCATCGTGCGGCTCTGGCTTGACCGCCATCAGCGGTACCCTCCCCGACTCATCCCCCCCCCTGCATCGATGAAACCCGATTCGTTCATTTGTCCGATTCTGTAAGCCTCCTGTCTGGACATGTCAAGGCAGGAATCGTCGCTTCCTTGCGATATCCTCACTTGGGCTAAATTGCTAAGTTTTTCAGTGCGGGAGCGGGAGGTGATGGCCTCCGCAGCGATTCGTTAGCGGGGCTGTAAGGCTTTGTACGGGACAGTCCCCTTGCCGCGTGGTGGGGGACTGAAGAGGTCAGTCGGCGCCGTCGAGTACGGCGCGGCGCAAGGCGCGAATGACGTCCTCACGGGAGACGATCCCGACGACGCGGTCGCCCTCGGTTACCGGAAAGCTCTTGCTGCTCAGGTCGACGAGCATCTGCAGTACACGGGTCAGGGGGTAATCGGGCGAGACGGTGACGACGTCGCGCTGCATGATGTCGCGGACATGGCGGCGCATCAGATCGTCGTAATGAGGCAGCACCGAATCGGGCGTGAACGTGAAGGTACGCAGGAAGTCCAGCTTGGTAACGATGCCCTCCAGCCGTCCGTCACGCACAACGGGGTAGCTGTTGTAGTCGTAGCGTTCGATCAACTGCTCGAGGTCGGCAATCGTCAGGTCGGCACTCACCGTCACCGGCGCACGCGTCATCGAATCGCGGGCTTTCAGTTGGATGATACCGCGCATGGGTACGCCTCTCTTGCCGCCAGAAGGTAGCACAACCGACCCGGCGGACGTAGAGGCTGGCGAGATCTCCCGCGGACAAATCCTCGGACTACGGGATTGCGCGGACGTGGCGACAGACCACACCATGCCTGCGCACGTACCGGCCACACCATCGCTGGCATCGGGACGGCTGCCGAGCCCGCGGGGGCACAATACTCGGGGCGCGGCATAGGGCGCCATGAAGGCAACCGACCTCACGCGTGGTTCTCAGCCGGGTCGCTGACCGGTCAGCCGGATTGCCCCGACCGCACGCGCCGGCATCTCTCAGTGCCGGGTGTCTGGCAAGTGTTCGGTGCCGGCAGGTTCGGTGTGGGCAGGCTGCGCGGGCGCCGTTCCCAGGGCGGCGGCGGCGCGGGCGCCGTAGCGCACCATTCCGAGGTCGCGAGCGAGGGCCAGGGCCTGGCGCAGTCGCCAGGCGCCGCCGACCGTATCGCCCCGGCGCTGCGCCAGCACTCCGGCTCCGAGGCGCGCGCAGACCAGCATTCGGCGGGCACCGGTGGCTTCGGCGAGGTCGGCTGCGCGATCGTATGCGTCGGCAGCGGTGTGCCACTCGGCCGGGCCGGCCGCACTGAGCGCATCGCCCAGGGCCACTGCGGTAATCATCTCCGGCACGCGGCCGCTGGCCCGCGCCGCGGCGGTGCGGGCATGGCTGACCGCCCGCTCCACCTCGCCGATTTCCAGGAGCGCATCGACGATCGTGTGGGTGCCGATCTGACCGTCGCCGGACTGGCCGACGTACTCGTCGATGAGTTGCGCTTGACGACGCTCCGGTACAGGCTGGCCGAGCAGGCGCCGGGTGGCGAGGAACAGCGTTGCTTCGAGGCGCATCGCCACCACGAACCCCAGCGCTTCCGTTACTTCCAGTCCACGTTGCGCCCAGTGGAGCGATTCCGGGTAATCCCCGCGCTCGAAGGCGAACTGGGCGAGCATTGCCGCCATGCCCGCTTGCACTGTGCGGTTGCCGGCCGACACTGCGAGATCGTAGGTCTCGCGGGCGGCAGCCTGCGCTTCGGCGGCGCTTGCCGCCCACATCTTGATTCGTTCCCGCAAGTAGCGGGCACCCAGGTACACGTCCGAGTGACTCCGGTCATGGCCGGCCTCTTCCATGCCGGCGACCACCCACTGCATGGTCCGCCAGGCGACGTCGAAACGGCCGTCCAGGAAGTAAGCCCACGCCAGCGGACGCAGCATGGACGGCGGCACCGGGCCGGCACGCTGGGCGATTGCCAGGGCCTCCTCGACCAGCGCCAGACCGGCAGCGAATTCGCCGCGGCGTCGGGTGAGCATCATTCCGAGATAAGAGAGGATCTCGGCCCGTTTTCTCGGATCTCCCAGGGTGGCGGCGTACGTTTCCGCTCGTTTCAGGATCTCGGGTGCGTCGTCGAGCCCCGGAACTTCGTAAATCA
Source organism: Candidatus Binatia bacterium (assembly GCA_023150935.1). Lineage (NCBI taxonomy): Bacteria > Candidatus Binatota > Binatia (SeqCode) > Binatia bacterium. Next base: position 140,915 of record JAKLJW010000002.1, read on the forward strand.
CCGCCATGCGGGCGAGACCCACGGCGGCATCGAGGGCGAGCCTGGTCGTGCCGACCCCCGCATCCCCGGCGTCGGCAGTGGCGATGTTCCAGGCGTGCCGATAAAAGTGCGCAGCGCTTGGATACGACGGTACCCTCTCCGCGCTGCGGGCAGCGCCCAGCAGCGCTTCGAGGGCCCGCCCGCGGTTGTCGCTGCGGCTGAAATGGTGCGCGAGCTGCGCCCAGCGCTCCGGATTCGCTTCCCCGCCTGCTGCCGTGAGCGCCTGACCGATCCGTTCGTGAAGCTGCCGGCGCTGTTTCAGCAGCAGGCTTTCGTACGCGACTTCCTGAGTCAGACTTTCGCCGAAGCGCAGCTCGTCGTCGGCAAAAAGGTTCTTGCGGTGGATAACGCCACGACGCTCTAGCTCCTCGATCGCCGCGCCGACATCGATACCGTCGTCGGCCAACAACTCGGCGAGGCGATCGCGGCGGAATTGCCGTCCGAGCACCGCCGCCACCTGCAGGACCCGCTTGGCATCCGGCCCGAGTCGGTCGAGACGGGCGGCAATCACCTCCTGCACGGTATCCGGAATCTGGATTTCCTCGACCGGCCGCGTCAGGCGGTGGCCGCCGTCGATACGTTCCAGATAGCCACCCTCCAGCAGCGCCCGGGTGATCTCCTCGGTGAAAAACGGGCTGCCCTCTGCCTTCTTGAGAATCAACTGTTCGAGGTCCTCGGGCAGCGCGCCCCCGGCCACCCCTCGCATGACCGCAACCGCCTCGGGATCGGTGAGCCGCCGCAGGTTGATCACGGTCAATACTGCGCCGGGTCGCCACCGCGGTTGGCATTCGGGTCGGTGCGTGACCACCAGCATCACCGGCGCGCACACTATGTCCGCCACTGCCCGGTCGAGCATCTCCCGCGACGACTCGTCGATCCAGTGCAGATCTTCCAGCAGCAAGATCACTGGACCGCGCCGGCTCTCGGCCTTGATGAGCTTGCCGACCGCCTCGAAGTGTTCCCTTTTGACCTCGTCGGCCGGAAGATCGCCCGCGTCGCCCGGGCCCGACAACATCCGCGTGAGGACCGGTTCGGCGCACCGGAGATCGGCGGGCCACTCTCCAACCCGGGCCGCAACCCGCGCCGCCGTCGCCGCTGCATCCTCTTGCGGTCCGATCCCGAAATAGGCCCGCAACATGGTCGTCCACGGGTGGTAAGGCGCCATCTGATCGAGCGCCGAACAGCGGGCTTCGAGGATGGCTGCCGAAACTCCGGCGAGACGCTGCTTGAGTTCGTAGAGCAAGCGAGACTTGCCGCTGCCGGCTTCCCCGACGATGGCGACCACCTGAGGCAGCCGGGCAGCGAGCTGGGCGTAGCACGCCTCGATCTGCGCCAGCTCCGCCGACCGGCCGACGAGCGGCGTAAGCCCGTGCGCGGTCGCCAGTCCTATCGGTGTCGTGGCGGTGCGGGGGCCGAGTACCTCGTACGCGATTACCGGCTCACGCTTGCCTTTGACCTCGACGGGATTGCGGCGCTGCAAGTCGAAGTGGCCACGCACGAGCCGAAACGTCGCCTCGCTGACCAGAATGCCACCCGGCTCGGCCAGGGTCTGTAGCCGCGCCGCCAGGTTGGTGGTGTCGCCGATGGCCGTGTAGTCCATCTTGGCGTCGTTGCCCATGGTGCCGACTACCACCGGGCCGGTGTGGATACCGATACGCGCCGCCAGATCGATGCCGCGTTCCGCCTTCAGGCGCGCGCCCAGACGGCCGAGTGCGCTGCGAATGGCCAGGGCGGCGCGCACCGCTCGCTGGGGGGCGTCCTCGTGCGCGACCGGAGCGCCGAACAACGCCATCAAGCCGTCGCCGGCCATCTGCGTGACCACGCCCTCGAAGCGGTAAACCTCGGCAAAGGCCGGGCCCAGATACTCCTGCAAGATCTCGTGGTACTCCTCGGGATCGAGACGCTCCGCAATGGCTGTCGATCCGACGAGGTCGCAGAAGAGGACGGTTACCAGCTTGCGCTCGCCGTCTCCCGCCTCGATGCCGGCCCGCAACGGCGGCCCCGGGGGCGGCGAGTTAGCGGCTTCCGGCTGAGGCTCCGGGTTGCCCCGGTTCGGGGCAACCGGTCCGGGGGGTACCGGCCCGGGGACAGCCGGTGTGCCGACCGGCGCTCCGCACGCGGGGCAAAACCGAAAACCCGCATCGATCGGCTCGCCGCACTGCACGCACGTCTGGGCGACGCGGGCGCCGCAGCCGGGGCAGAACGGCTTGCCGGGTATCGACTCGGTGCCACAACGGGCACAGCGCATAGCGTGACTGTCGCGTCAGTGCGACCCTGAGTCAACCGGAGGGCGGAACGACGGCGGACAGACCATACCGGCCATGCCTATCTGGTTCCTTCGCGCCGCGCGCGCATCCGCGGCAATCTAACCCAGCACCCTCGTGCCCCCCCGCACGTCGACATCATCTCCGCCTCCGCAACGCCCCGAGTCCGATGGCGCCTACCAGGCCGAGCACGGCGGCGAGTGCCATTGTCAGCGGAGCAGAGGCCGCCGGGGCGGGCTTGAAGCACAGTAGCGAATTGGCGCAGGCGGGGTCGGCGCAGTCCGTGTATCCGTTGTTGTCGTTGTCGATACCGTCGAGGCATCCACGGTTGGGGCCGCAGTCTTCGCACTCGGAGGGCGTGCGAGTTGGCGTGTGCGTGGGCAAGGGCGGGGTCGGGGTGACCGTTCCGGTCTGCGTTGGCGTCGGCGTTACGGTACGGGTCGGGGTGATCGTCGGCGTGTTGGTGACCGAAGGCGTGGCAGTGCGGGTCGGGGTGACCGTCGGTGTACCGCTCGGGGTCGGTGTCGGTGTGCGGGTTGGGGTGTTAGTGACGGTCGGCGTCGACGTCGCCGTATCGGTCGGCGTCGCGGTGGGGGTGGAGGTCGGGGTCTCGGTGGGGGTGTGCGTGGGCGTGTCGGTTGGAGTCGGGGTCGTCGTGGGAGTGTTGGTTGGGGATGCCGTGGGCGTATCGGTCGGCGTCGCCGTGGGGGTATTGGTCGGCGTGTCGGTTGGCGTCGTCGTCGCGGTTTCCGTCGGTGTGGCCGTAGCAGTGGGAGTCTCGGTCGGGGTCGCCGTCGGGGTGAGGGTCGGGGAGTCCGAAGGGGTGGCGGTGGCGGTTTCAGTCGGGGTCAGAGTCGGCGTATCGGTCGGAGTCTGCGTCGGGGTCGGGGTAACTTCGGAGCTCTGTTCGTTGGAGACGTTGCCACTGAATATCTGAGTGCTCGTGAAAGCCGCCGGCGGGTTAGCGCTGGACTCGAAGGTCAGATTGAGGTCGCCGATGAAGGTGACATCGGGGAGTCCGAAATAGTCCAGCAACTGCTGATTCTTATGGTCGCCCACCGTACCGGTCGCGAGCCGCACGGTACCCGTTACCACGGAGGCGAGAGCCGAACTCGTAAACGGGCCCGACAGCAACGTCGTTCCCGGGGGGATGTCCCCTGGACTCGACAGGCCGTCATTGTCCAGGTCGACACCGCCGATTATCGTCATCGAAGCACCGGCACCGAAAATCCACTCGGTTGCCGTGGTGGAGGACAGTGCTCCCGTCGTGAAGGCAAGCTTGCAGGACACGCAGGTCCGCGTCACCCCCGGGTTAAGTGGAGTCAAGAGGCTGACGACGCGGCCAATATCGATGTCGGTCCCGACCAGCGGGTTGGCGCCACCGGCGTAGCTTATGGTACCGCCTGCGGGTGCGACGATTTCGAAACTAAGCGTTGGGTTCTGGGTCTTGCCGGTACCCGAAGCCGGCGCCAGGGCGGCCCGGGCTTTGCCACGCACGGGCGCGGTGCCCTGCTCTCTTGCGTCAACGGTAGCGGCGAGGAGCAGGACGGCGACCGCCGACAGCACGCAGACTGCGGCGCACTTGCTCACTCGGTGCGCGGGACCAAGAACGGCGCTCGGCGCCATACGGGCTATCCGGTGACCCATCCCGAACCCTCCATCGCTGCCCCGGACCCCCTCGGCGCAGCCCCGTTGCCGATAAGCTCGAATACGCGCACTCGCGAGCTTAACAGACCACTGACGGATACCCCCAACCTGTGCACCTGTCAATGAACCACTGTTTCGTAACCGCCCACCACGGTCCCGGTCAGTGGCGGCCATCCTCAGAGGTCGGACTTCGCTCGACATTCCGTTAACCGGTGCGCTTGCCTCGCGGCGCTCCGGCGAGTCGCTCGAGGAAGTCGACGATCGGTACCTCGATCCGGCTCCCGCTCACTGCGTTTATCTGCCGCGCGGCGGACGGACTGGTGACGTTCACCTCCGTGAGCCAGCCGTCAATGACGTCGATCCCTGCCAGCCACAGCCGCCGGGCGCGCAGGATCGGCCGCAGTGCCGCGACGATCGCTCGTTCCCGCGGCGTTATAGTGGTTGCGGCCACGCGTGCGCCCTGGTGGATGTTGGCGAGCCGGTCGGGGCCGAGGGGGACGCGGTTGACCGCGCCGATCGCCTCCCCGTCGAGCAGGAAGATTCGCTTGTCTCCCGCCGCGACGCCCGGCAGGAAACGCTGCGCAACGACGTACCGGCCCTGCTGGGCGCTGACGAAAGCGCGCAGCGTCGCCGGGGCCTCGCCGGCCGCCACCACGGCGATGCCCCGGCCGCTGCAATCCGTGAGCGGTTTCACGACGATCCGCTCGTGCTGCGCGGCAAACGCCGCGAGGCGGTCGGGGTCGTTGCTGACCAGTGTGGGTGGAGTGAATTCGGGGACCTCCAGGGCCAGGAGCTTCTCGTTGACCGTACGGAGGCTGGCCGGATCGTTCACCACCGGGACGACGGCGGCGGCCCGATCCAGGATCAGGGTTGCGGTCACGTAGGCTTCGTCGACCGGCGGATCCTTGCGGAACAGAACCAGGTCGAAGGCTTCGAATTCGCACTCGCTTGCCGCGCCGAGGCGGTAGTAAGGCCGCTGCCCCAGATCCAGGGCGATCGGCTGCGCCCGCACCCCGGCGCCGTGTTCGGTGAGGTAAAGGTCCCCGAGCGTGGCCACGGCACACCGATGCCCGCGCCGGGCCATTTCCTCGATCAGGAGCAGGGACGTTTCGGTCGTCAGATTCAGGGAATCGAGTGGATCGATGACTACCAGGACGTCCACGCGCTGCCTCTCTCGACGCGACTATGGTTGGTTGACGCCGGCGAGTTCACGAGTTCGGTCAGGTATGCTCCAGGTCATCGGCGCGCGCAACGTGGGGGAACGGTCGGCCCATGCACCGGACTCTACCAGCGGCCCGTCGAAAAAGTCGACGAAGAAGGGAAATTGTCCTGACGGCTCCTGCCGGGTGACGGACGAGAGCCTTGTTCACCGGGCGGCCAAGTCAAACGCGTCGCCCGCGCAATTTGCTTGTTAGGCCCTCGGAAATTCGTTACGAACGCGAGGGTTGACCGGAAGGCGATGGTGCACAGGCTGAGTGGGAAGGTTCTCGCATTTATTCGCAGCCAACCGGTGGCCCGTGTGGCTACCGTTGGGGACGGCGGGGTGCCGAACAATGTTCCGGTATGTCCGGTGGCTCTGAACGGGCGACTGTACTTCGCCAGCCCGGCCGCGGCGCGTAAGGTGCGAGATTTACGTTCCAACCCGCGAGTGGCGCTGGTATTCGATGTATACGCCGACAACTGGAAACGGCGCACGGGCGTGATGATTCGCGGTTCGGCCAGCATTATCGACCAGGGTGCCGCCTTCCGGCGGGTGCGGCTCGCCCTGTATCGCAAGTACAAACCGTACCGGCGGTTGGCGCCCATCACCGAGGGCCGGAGCGTCGTCGTTTGCATCACGCCGACGTCCAGTCTTTCGTGGGGCCTATGAGGCGTCGCCTGGCGCCGGAAAGCGTCATGGAATGATTACAGTCGTTCGTCGCACGCGGTTCGGTCGATGGCATCGAGCTGCGGTTCTGGGGCTGCTCTCGACAGTACTTTTGGCAGATCCCGCCACCCGCGCAGAAGCCCAGCCGTGGGTGCAACAGAACCCGCGCCCGACGGTGGACGATTTCTACGGTGTCAGCTTCGTGACCGGCGGGGCCGGCTGGGCGGTGGGGATCTTCGGGCAGGTCTTCCGCACCACCAATGCCGGAACGAGCTGGGTCGAGCAGACCTCCGGCGTGGACGCCGATCTGTTTGCGGTTAAATTCGTCAACGCCCAGACCGGGTGGGCGGTGGGCGACGGGGGTACGATAATCGCCACGGGCAACGGTGGCGCGCTCTGGACCAAACAAACCAGCGGGACCACGGCGGCACTGGCGGCGGTGTCCTTCGCCGACGTGCAGATCGGCTGGGTTGTCGGGTCGGACGGAACCATCCTCGCAACGACCGATGCCGGCGCCACGTGGACTCCACAGGCCAGTGGCATAAGCACGGGACTCACAGGGGTGAGCTTCGCCGACGCCAGTAACGGCTGGGCGATTGGCGACGTCGACCCAACCACCAGTCGGGCGGTCATCCTGCACACCGAGGACGGCGGTGCGACCTGGGCGGCGCAGGTCTCTGCCACCGACCGATCCCTGGTGGCCGTTAGTGCCGCCGATGCCCAGCACGCCATTGCGGTCGGTGAAGACGGCGTTGTGCTGTACACGACCGACGGGGGCCTCGTGTGGAAGCTCGGGGCGAGCGGCACCGAGTCGCTGCTCTGGTCGGTCTTTATGCTCGACACCCAGAACGGCTGGGCCGTCGGCGACCCCGACTTCGAAACCGGCGAGGGAGAGATCATTCGCACGGCCGACGGCGGAGCGACCTGGGTGTCGCAGCCGTCGCTCAACACCAATCCGATGTACGGGGTCGTCTTTCTCGATGCGCAGAACGGCTGGGTGGTCGGCGCCGCCGGCACTCTCCTGCGCTCCACCAACGGCGGCGCCGCCTGGCACCTCCTCAACCCGGCCCCGACGAATACCCTGTTCGGGCTCGCCTTCCCGACGTCTTCCGACGGCTACGCCGTGGGCGACTTCGGCACGATCGCGCGCACGGACAACGGCGGCCTGACCTGGAGCGCGCTGGACTCCGGCAGCACCGCGGGGCTTTTCTCCGTCACCTCGCTGGACCCCCAGGTGGCGTGGGTCGCGGGCGATTTCGGTACCGTTCTGCGTACGCAGGACGGCGGCGTGACCTGGAGCCCTCTGGACACCGGCACTTCGGCGCCCCTGTTGAGTATCCGGTTCGTCGATGGCGGCACCGGGTGGGCGGTTGGCGGGATCGCCACCGGGGTTTGCGTCGGCGACTGCAGCGGCGACGGCGAGGTCACCGTCGACGAGATCATCATCGGCGTCAACATCGCAAACGGCCTCGCGCCGGTGAGCCAGTGCCCCGCCATGGACCCGGACGATACCGGGACGGTCACCATCGACGAGATCATCCAGGCGGTGAACAACGCGCTCGGAGGTTGCCCCGCCGGCAGTGGCGGCGCCACGATCATACGCACCACCGATGGCGGCAATTCGTGGACTCCCCAGACGAGCAACACCACACAGACCCTCAATGCGGTTGCCTTCGTAGATGCGCAAAACGGGTGGGCCGTCGGCAATGCCGGAACGATCGTGCACACCAGTAATGGTGGCACAACGTGGACGGCGCAGGTCAGTGGCACCACGGAACCGCTTTACGGTGTGACCTGTGTCGGGCAGACCTGCTGGGCCGTAGGGGGGACTCCCGACGACGAAACACCCCGGCAGGTCATCCTCTACACCAACAACGGAGGATCGACCTGGGCCCCGCAAGACGGCAACGTCGATCCGCCCGATCCGCTCTTCGGCGTCTTCGCCCGGGACGCGCAAAACGTCTGGGCCGTCGGCGACTACGGCCTGATCATGGGTACCACCGACGGCGGCACGACCTGGGAACCGCTCGAGAGTATCACGTTCGACCCCCTCGGCGCGGTGGCATTCGTCGATCTCGAGACCGGTTGGGTGGCCGGCGACCGCGGGATGATTCTGTTTACCAGCAGCGGCGGACGTTAACCGGGTGCCGATAAGCTCGGGAGCGCTCATGGACCCATTACGGCGCGGTTAGCGCCGGGCGCTGCGTTCGACGGCGTCCCGACTCTTCCGCAATCCCAAGTTGCAGACCCGCGGGGACCTGCGCTACTCTCCGCCCTCCGGGAGACGTTGTCGTATGGCTCACGCGCCACGCAATCTGGACTCCACCGCTGCCCTGCCCGTCGAGGCCTTCATGCGAGCCGTGCACTTGCTCTGGGGGTTGGTGGCGGACATTTACATCTTCTTCAGCACAATGTTCATGGGGACGGCGGCGCTCGGCCTGACCCTCGCATTGCGCGAGCCTTGGCCGGTCGACGTGCTCGGCCGATTCTGGGCCCGCTGGATGTTGAAGGTCTGCGGAATCAACGTCGATGTCGAGGGCCTCGAACGTCTCGACCCCAAACGGTCGTACGTGCTGGTCTCGAATCATCTCAGTAACTTCGACATCTGGGCGACGCTCGGCGCCTTACCGCTCACCATCCATTTCGTGGCCAAGAAGGAGTTGCTCAGCCTGCCGTTTCTCGGGCAGGCCCTCGCGGTCAGCGATCACATCATCATCGACCGCGCCAACCCGGAAGCGGCGGTCGCCTGCATCAACGAGCGCGTCGCCGCGCAAATCGACAAGGGCTTCTGCATTCTCTTTTACGCCGAGGGCACGCGCAGCCCTGACGGTAAGGTCCATGCGTTCAAGAAGGGCGGCATCACGCTGGCGCTGCGTACCGGTCTGCCGATCGTGCCGCTCAGCGTAAGCGGCACGCGGAAGTTCCTGCCCAAACGGCGAATGATCATCAAGCCGGGCGGACGCGTGAAGCTGGCGCTCGGCGAGCCGATCGACACGCGCGCCTATACCCTCGACCAACGCGACGAGTTGACCGAGTACGTTCGCAAGATCGTCATCCAGAACTACATCGAGGACTATTAGAGGGTCGGTCGAGAGTCGAAGAGTAGAGACCAGGTTCCGGAGCCCGCACACGCCCTGCCGTTAGGCGGCGCGCTCAACCGTCTTCTCGCGGCGCTCTTCGTGTCTGGTACGTGCAGAACTCGGTCGACGGCATCCGCGAGGTGATGCCGTGATGAGCCCCGACGATTCCCGGGCCCCGAGAGCCGAACATCCTGCCGCCGCTGGCGTGACCCTGGGCCTTACACCGGGCGGTCGCCGTCTGCTCGGTGTCCTGCGGGCCGTGGCCTCCGGCCTGGCGCTCGACGAGACCGTGCGCGTCCTGCCCTGGCTGCGGCGCGCCACCCAGGCACGCGACGATCGTCATGACCGATTATCGCCATCGCGGGCGCGAGACATCGCCTTTGGGATCGGGATGGCCGGTGTGGTTGGGGCCGATGGGGTGTCTCTCGACTGGCTTGGCCGCCTGCGGCAGCGGCGCGACTGTCTCCTGCGCGAGTTGGCGAACGCCGAACGCGCGCCGCTCGGCGAACGTCGTCGCCGTGCCCTCGATAATCAGGCCGCCCGGCGTTGGCTGAAGGACGTCGAGCCGATACTGCCCGGGGTCGCCGCACTGCAAGAACTCGCCGCCTGCTGCGCGACCGCCGCTTCGGTGACAGTCGCTGCGGCGGCGGTGGCCGACTTCGCGCGGCGCTCGGTGCGCATGCCGGCCGACCCCCCTGACCTGCCGGACGTTCTCCGGACCGTCGTCGCTGCCTCGATGCCCCCGGCCGATGCTGCCCCCACTGTGGGCCGTGATGCCGTGCACGCGCTCGCCGCGGCCGTTCTGGGTTTCCCGCTCGCCCTCGGACGAATCGAGAACGCGCGGGAGAAGCCCGGTGAGAGTGCACCGGCAATTGCTGGCGCCGAAGCCGTCGATGCGGGCTCAGCCGACCTTTCCGCCGGTCCGCGCGCCGCAAACGTCGAGAGCGTGGTGGCGGCGACGCGGGTCCAGGCGCTGCTGGCAGCTATTGCAGCCAATACTTCAGGCCCACTCGATGGGTTCATCGAAGCCGATGCCTGGGCAACCGTGGTGCCGCCCGGCTTGACACCACAGCGCCCACTGTCGGCAACTGCGGTCGCCGCCCTCCTTGCTTGTCCGTACCGATTCCTGCTGGAACGTATCCTTTTCCTGCGCGAACCTCCGGCGCGACCGGCCGCCGATACGGTGTCGCCGATCGTTTACGGCCAACTCTTCCACACTGCGGCCGAGAGGTTCTTCGCCGTTGCCGGTCCTGCCCTTTGCAAGCGGGAAGGATCGCTGGACACCTGGTGCGCCGTGGCCGCAGGGACCCTGAGCGACCTGCTCGACGAGCAGTTTCTGGCGCAGCCGCTGCCCGTCGCCGGGGCCGCCGAGGCGGTACGGGAACGACTGGGGTTGCAGATGGCGCAGCTCGTTCGCCACGAATGGCTGCTGCCGCCGCGCGCCTTCGTGGCCAGCGAATCGACCTTTGGCGACCCCGAGCCCGTGGCGCTCGAGGCCGGCGCGGCGACCCTGTACTTGCGTGGCGCGGTCGACCGGCTGGACCGGCTGGCGTCGGGCGAGCTGGCACTGCGCGACCTCAAGACCGGCCGCTTGTGGCCCCTCGATGCGGAACCCCTCAACCCGACCCGCGACCTGCAACTGGGCACGTACGTCCTTGCTCTGGAAGCCTGCGACCGGCAGGGCGGGGAGCGCATTGCGACGGCCGCATATGTATCGCCGGCGCTGCCCGAGACGGTGCAGCGGATCTTCGAGGGGCGGCAATTGGAGGAGCTACGCCGGCGGACGCGCGAGTGGCTGGGCGTGGCAGGTGCGATGTTGGCGGCGGGCACCTTTCCACGCACGGTGCGCGGAGGCGACTGCGTCGCGTGTGCTTTCCGTGTCGTCTGTGGCGACTCGGCCTGGGCCCGCAGCGCGCTGCGCCTGTCGCGCCTGCCCGCGGAGCACCCGGCGGCGCAATTCGCCCGACTCCGGGGTTCCGATCCGAAAGCGATACCGGGTACTGCCGCCGGCGACAGCTTGCCGACCCGGCCGGCGTGGTTTCTGCGGCGCTTCCTCCTCGGGCTGCGTGCGCTGGCCGATCGCGACGACGGGGTGGCAGAGCTGGCCCTGCTGGGGCCGCCGTTTTTCGCCGTCGATCTTGCCGATCTGGTCACGGAACGGGCCGCCCACGGCGTGCCGGTACCGCCGGGACGAGCGTTGCGTATGGACGCCGTGCGGGCCGTCGTCGACGTCTTGCGGCTGTATCGGCACGATCGCTCCCCGGGGACGGCCGCACGCGACCTCGTCGACCGGTCCGGACTCGGGCGGACAATCGCTACCGGGGCCGGCGCCAGTGAGAGCCGGCGCCTGCTGGATGAGGCGGTCGCTCAACTCGACCGCCTGGCGAATCGGAACGGGCTCGATTTCGACGCCGTTACCGAACCGGTGCGCGATTGGCTGTCGGCACCCGATTGGACGGCGTTCGGGTGACCTGCCCGGGAGGCGGCGGAAACGCCGCCGCTCGATGCCGCGATGCCCGCCGCGTCGTCGTCGGCGACGTGGACGTACACTGTGCTAGGCTTGCGCGGGTGAGGAACGGATAAGTGGATAACCTGACTCATTCTCTTTCTCTCGTGAAGCGCCTCAACGACCTGGCGCGCAACCTGTGGTGGGCGTGGCAGCCCGAGGTCATCTCCCTGATGCGCGATCTCGACCCCGGTCTGTGGCGCGCCGCGAATCACAACCCGGTCGCTTTCGTAAGCATGCTGCCCCCGGATCTACTCGCCCGGCGCGCCGAAGAAACCGCGCTCGAAAGCCGTATCAATCAAGCCTTTCGCCGTCAGGGGGAATACCTGCGCGACCGAACCGCCTGGGGGAGCGTGGCATGCAACGCTCTGCGGACCCGTCCGGTCGCCTATTTCTCGGCCGAGTTCGCGCTGCACGAGTCGTTGCCGATCTATTCCGGCGGGCTCGGGGCGCTCGCCGGCGACCACCTCAAGGGCGCCTCCGACCTCGGCGTGCCGATCGTCGGTGTCGGTATCTTTTACGGTCAGGGCTACTTCCGGCAGCGCCTCGACGCCAGCGGATGGCAATTCGAAAGCTACGGACAGGTCGACTTGAGCCAACTGCCGTTGCGGCGCGTCGTCGTCAGCGACGGGGCCCTGTTCCCCGGTTCCGGCCCGACCTTCAACTGCAACGTCGGCCTCGATGCACTGCCCTTCCGTCGGGCGGCAGCGGAAGGTCCGCCGCTGGTCGTCCAAGTTCCGCTCGACGGCGACGTCCTCTGTGTCGGCGCGTGGCTCGCCGACGTCGGGCGGGCGACCCTGCTTCTGCTCGACTCGGACGTCGACGGCAACTCGCAGGTGAATCGCGCCCTGACCGCGCAGTTGTACGGCGGCGACGAACGTACCCGTCTCCGCCAGGAGATTGTTCTTGGCATCGGCGGCACCCGAATGCTGGAGACGCTCGGGATCTCGCCGGCCGTGCTGCACATCAACGAGGGCCACAGCGCTTTCGCCGCCCTCGAGGTAGCGCGCCGGCGCGCCGCCGCCGAGGGTATCGGCTTCTGGGCCGCGCACCGCGAGGTTGCCATGCGCACGGTCTTCACCACGCACACGCCGGTGCCGGCCGGACACGACCGCTTTCCCCCCGCACTGGTGCTCGAACATCTCGGCTGGCTGCAACGCGAGGTCGGCATCGGCCCGCAGGACCTGCTGTCGCTCGGGCGGGTCAACCCGGCCGATCCGCACGAATCGTTCTGCATGACCGTGCTTGGATTGAGGTCCGCACGCTATGCCAACGCCGTGTCCGCGCTGCATGGGCACGTCTCTCGCCAGATGTGGCAATGCCTGTGGCCGAACCGTCCCGAGCAGGAGGTGCCGGTCGGCCACATCACCAACGGCGTCCACGCGCCTTCGTGGATCTCGCCCGCCATGTCCACCCTGTACGAAAGATACTTCGGCCGCGACTGGCAGTGCCGCATCGCCTCGCCCGAACTGTGGCAGGTCGTGGCGGACATCGACGACGCCGCCCTGTGGGAGGCGCACCAGGTGCAGAAGCGCCGCCTGCTCAACTACGTCGTGCGACGGTGCGAACAGCAGGCCCGGGAGAACCCCGATCTCGACCCCTACGTTCCGGCCCTGGACGGCGACGTCTTGCTGGTGTCTTTCGCCCGCCGTTTCGCCGAGTACAAACGGGCCGGCTTGCTGTTTGCCGACCCCGACCGGCTGGCGCGCATCGTCAACGGCCCCGGCCGACCGGTGCAGATCATCCTCGCCGGCAAGGCGCATCCGCGCGACGATAACGGCAAGCGCGTTCTGCAGCGCGTCATCGAACTCTCGCGCGACCCGCGCTTCCGGGAGCGCGTCGTGTTCATCGTCGACTACGACTTCAACGTGACGCGCCATCTCGTGCAGGGCACCGACGTGTGGCTGAACACGCCCCGCCGCCCGCTCGAAGCCTGCGGTACGAGCGGCCAGAAGGCGTTGCTCAACGGGGCGCTTAACCTTTCCGTACTCGACGGCTGGTGGGTCGAGGCTTACGACGGGGAGAACGGTTTCTCGATCGGCAACGGACTTACGCACAGCGATCCGATCCGACAGGACGCCAACGACGCCGCCTCGCTTTACGACGTACTCGAATACGAGGTCGTGCCGCTCTACTACGACCGCGGCCCCGACAACGTCCCACACGGCTGGGTGGCGCGCATGAAGCACGCCATGATCACGCTCGCGGCGCGGTTCAACGCCGATCGCATGGTGCGCGACTACGTCAATGCCTGCTACCTGCCCGCCGCCGGCGTACTCACCTCCGTCATGCCGCGCGGCCGTTGATAGAGTGGCCGGCCCCGCGCGGCGCAGGCCTGAAAACCGGCACCGGGGTTATCCGCCGACCGCCAACCCGGACTGGACTTACGCGCCCTTTAGGTTTCTAAGGTCGGATTGGAATGGCCCGGGTACACAGGAAGGGCGCGGTTACCAACGACGCCGGCGCCGGTGAAGAACTCCGCCGCGCCAAGGAGCGGCTGGAGCTCGCCCTGCGCGGCGCCAACGACGGCATCTGGGACTGGGACCTCGCGACCGGAGAGATGTACTTCTCTCCGCGGTGGAAGGAGATCCTGGGTTACGCCGATGCGGAGTTGGAGAACCACATCGATTCGTGGCGCGCCCTCGTACACCCTGACGACACTCCGGTAATCGCCACCGCAATGGCAGAGGTGACCCGGGGAAGGACCGACAAGGTCGAGCTGGAGTACAGGCTGCGGCACAAGGACGGGTCATTCCGTCACGTCGTGTCGCGGTCGTTAGTAGTGCGCGATGCCCGGGGAGACGCCGTCCGGGTTGTCGGTACGCACTCCGACATCACGGATCGTAAGGCCGCCCAGGCGAGTCTCGCGTCCGCGGCTTCGCTCTTGCGCGCCACGCTGGAGTCGACCGCCGACGGCATCCTGGTTGTCGATCTGGACGGACGCATAAGCGCGTACAACCGGCGCTTCGCCGATATGTGGCGTATTCAAGAGGAGGTGCTCGCCTCCACCGACGACTCGACGGCGCTGAACTTTGTACTCCCTCAACTCGTCGACCCCGAGGGGTTCCTCGATAAGGTCCACCAGCTCTATCGCAACGCCGATGCCAGCAGTTTCGATGTGCTCCATTTCAAGGACGGGCGGGTGTTCGAACGCTACTCGCAGCCGCAGCGCCTGGGGGAGGACATCGTCGGGCGCGTCTGGAGTTTCCGCGACGTCACTGACGCGCGCCGCACCGAAGAGTCGCTGCGCCGGGCGCAGAAGCTCGATGCCCTGGGCACTCTCGCCGGCGGTATCGCCCACGAGTTCAACAACCTTCTGCTGGCAATTACCGGCAATGTGCACCTGGCGGTGGCGGATCTACCCCCGGGCCACCCTGCGCACACCAGCCTCGCCGAGATCTCCCGGGCAAGTACGCGAGCCATCGAGCTGGTTCGGCGCATCCTCGCCTTCGGCCGCCCTGGCGAACGACGCGGCGAAGCGCTCGACCTCGGCTCCGTCGTGGAAGAAGCGTTGCGGTTCGTGCGCGCCACCCTGCCCGCGATGATCGACATTGGTATCCAACGTGCGCCAGGCCTGCCATTGGTGGTCGCCGATGCCGGCGAGATGCACCAGATTATCGTCAACCTCGCGACCAACGCGGCGCACGCCATAGGACAGCGGCGCGGCCGGATCGCCGTCACCCTCGACCGTGCAGACGGCGCCCCGTCGCTGCCGGCCGAGCTGGCCGCCGGCGACTACCTTCACCTGCGCCTGCAAGACAATGGGTGCGGCATGGACAGCTTAACCCTCGAGCGCATCTTCGACCCGTTTTTTACCACCAGGCCGACCGGGCAGGGCGCGGGTCTCGGTCTGTCGGTCGTCCACGGCATCATGAAGAGCTGCGGCGGTGCGGTGGCGGTCGAGAGCCAGCCGGGAGTGGGTTCGACCGTGCATCTGTATTTCCCGAGCGCCGGCGCACCGAAGGGTGCCGCGGCGCCTTCGCTCCCGGCTCCCGCCAGGGGACGCGGGCAGCGCGTGCTCTACGTCGACGACGACGATGCCCTTGTGTTCCTCGTTACCCGCTCACTCACCCGCATGGGCTATGCGGTCACCGGATGTCAGGACCCGACGGCGGCCCTGGCCCAGTTCCGGGCAGCACCGCAGGAGTTCGACGTCATTGTGACGGACATCGCCATGCCGGTGCTCTCGGGGTTCGACCTTGCGTCCGCGGCGCGGGTGGCGCGGCCCGACATCCCGATCGTCATGACGTCCGGTTATGTGCGCGCCGAAAACCGGGAAACGGCCGCCCGCCTGGGGGTCGAGGCCGTGATCCCGAAGCCGGATACCGTCCACGAGTTGGCCCGCACTCTCGCCAACCTGTTCGACGGGCGCGCCAGCGGGCGGTTGGGGAATTAGGGTTTTCCGCAGTCGGGACGTCGGGGCAAGCGACCGGGAGTTCGATGCCCCGGCTCAGTGCCACCGTCCGTCGTCGATGCGGGCCCGCACCAGACGCGGCGGCGCTGCACGATCGCGGTCGCCGCGGACATCCACGTACAGCAGGGGGCCGCGTTCGGCGTCCATGCCTGCCGCCGACGCCAGAGCTATGCGGGTGCGGCCGGCGGGGTCGACTGCCGCCGCGACCGCCGCTCCGGCCGCCGCCGGACCGCGCCTGACCCGTGCCAGGTTCGTGCCGGATACCGCCTGAAGCTCCAACTCGACGGCGTGGAATGGAGCCGCCGCATCCACAACGACGGGTACCACCAGCCGATCGGGTCGGCGCAGCGGGTGGCCCGAACGTACTCGTGCCGCCGTTGCTGCAACGCCGCCGGCAACCGCTGCGCCCGTCGGTGTCCAGTTGCCGCTGCAGTCGCCGAAGACCACACCGGCGAAGTCCTGCCCCGCCGCGGGGCCGCTCAGGGGTTCGTAAGCAATGGCGCCGGCCTGGCAACCGCTCACAGTGACGGGCGGCACGAGGCGCTGATTGGGCGCCGCTGCCGGCATGGGCACGAAAACCCACTCGCTGCCACACGCAGTCTCCACCGGAAACGAGCCGATCAGCCCGATCGTCTTCTGCAGAATCAGCGACGCATCGAGCGCACTCAACGCTCCGTTGCCCGTGATCTCGCACGCCAACGCCTGCTGCGCGTCGAAGACCCTTATGCCGACGACGTTCTGCAGGACGTAGGCGGCGTCGAGGGCACTGACCGCGCTGCCGGTGTCGCCGTGCTTGCCTGGAGTCAGCGTCGTCGTTCCGGGTAACGCCCCGGCGCACGCGTACCCGCCGTCGGCGGCGGTGGTGGTGGCGACGGTGGAGGGCCCGACCAGCTCGACTGCCGCGTTGGCGATCGGGTGACCGCCGGCGTAGTAGCTCACAGTGCCGCTCACGGCCCACGTCGGGGTGGCGGTAGGGGTGGGAGGCACGGGCGAGGGCGAAGCGCTCGGGGTCGGCGTGGCGGTAGCCGTCGGCGTCGCGTTCAGCAGACAGTCGCTCAGATGCACAAAGGTTCCCAGCGCCGCCTTCGCGAACTCCGTCATGTACGGGACATCGAGCGTTGCCAGCGTGTCCGACGTGGTGTGGTAGTAGGGCGTCAAGCCGTAGGTGAGCCCCTCGATGGCCAGGATCGACGCGTAGCCGTACGTCCAGAACGAGGCGTTGTCGCTGTAGTTACCCACGTTGTCGTCAACTCGCTTCAGCGGCGCCAAGTCGAGGTCGTAAGCGTCGATCACGTCGGCGAACAGGTTCATCATGGCCTCCGAGCCCGGCACGCCGCTGCGTGATATCAGGGAGATCTCGCCGTAACCGCTGGAGTCGTATCCGATCATGTCGAGGTTGAGATAGCCGCGGATTGCCTCGCTGCGCCCGAACGCTCGCTGCGCATACGCACGACTGCCCAACAGCCCCTGCTCCTCGCCGGTCCAGAGCGCAAAGCGCAGCGTACACGCCCACTGGTACTGGCTCAGGACGTCGGCCGCGATAAGCACCGCGGTGGAGCCACTGGCGTTGTCGTCGGCCCCGGGCGCTACCGACCCGGCCGGCATGTCGTCGAGATGAGCGCCGATGACGACGATGTCGGCGGGGTTGGTCTGACCCGCAATCTCGCCGATCACGTTCGGATACGTTGCGGAGTTCCAGTTGTGGTACTCGACGCTCAAGCCGCGGGCCGCGAAACGCGCCCCGACATATCGGGTCGCTTTCTGGATCGGCGTTCCGCTCAGCGTATGGCGGGTGCGGATCGTATAGGCCGCGCCATCTATGACCGGCGCCACGACCCCCGTCAGTTCCTGTTCGTAAGCGGTGACGGCTGCGGTGCTTACCTGATCGAGCATTGCCTGAACCGCGGAGTGTGGGGTCACGGCCAGAGTGGCCGCCGCCCCGCCGGCGGGCGGCGGCAACGCCATCGGCTGGAGACGAATCGCGGCGATCTCGGCCCCCGCGGCAGCGAGCCGCTCGGCATCCGCGGCGCTCGTGCGCAGCAGGACGTTAGTACCGTCGTCATGGAGCACACGGCCGAAGGCTGCCCAATCGACCGCCGGCCGTGGCGGGAAGACGGTCGCCAGGTAATACGTCGCTCCCGTCGTATCCGCGTCGAGCAGGTGTACGGGCAGGCCGGGTTCCGGCAGCGAACCGTCAGGTCTACGGACGATTCCGGCAACCGCGTAGTCGCCGTCTGCGCCGCTGATCTGAAGGTACGGCTGCATTCCCGCCGCAGCGATGGCGCGGACCGTGACCTGGCGCGTCACCGGCACGCGCACCAGCGCCAGGCCGTCGCCGGCAACAGGACCGGCCTGTACTACCGGCACCGCCAGCGCCAGGAACCCTCCAAGGAGCGTAAGGAGCCGCAGCGCGACCATCGCGACCTCACCTCGATGGTGGCTCTCCTGGGCCGCTCAGGCAAGCGCAGGTTGTCGGGCCCGTTCGGTCAGTTGCGCCGATCGGCGGTCCGGGGGGTACGCTCCCGCCGCTCAGCTTCGCCGCACCAGTTTGAGTAGTTCGCGGACACGGACCGGGCGGCCGCGGCCGAGGATGTGCCACCAGAGCAGAGTCGTCCAGCCTCCCACCGACAGCAGCAAGGTAACGGTGCAGAGAAAGCTGCCGAGCTGGGAGTGCGACACGGTGGGGACGAGCAGGGCGGTGCAAATCGACATCGACGCGGCAAAACCCGCCAGCGACAGGCGACTGGCAAGCTGATGGATACGCTGGGGTAGATCGTCGAGCCCCGGCGACACAGCGCGCACCTGCAGGCTGCCCTGTTCGGCGTCCTGCAGGATCTGTTCGAGTTGGGCCGGGAGGCTGCGCAGCAGGCTGCTGACCTCGGTGGCGCCGCCCATGGCGTTGGCGAGCAGCCGCGTCGGTCCCCAGCGCGCGGCGACGAGGCGTTCGGCGGTGGGTCGTGCGATGCCCACGAGGTCGACGTGCGGGTGCCACGTGCGGACGATGCCTTCGAGCGTTGCCGTGGCCTTTACGAGAACGGCGTATTCGGGCGCGAGCTTGATGCGGAAGTCGTTGGCCGCGGCGGCGAAAGCCTCGACGAAGCCGCCGGAATCGACATCCTCGATCGACGCGACGGTGAGATAGGTTGTGCGCAGACGGGCCACTTCCGCCCTCAGCTCGGCGATATTGACGCGCTGCGTGGGCGTGCCCATGCGCAGCAGAACGCGCGCGATCGAGGCGTCGTCGCCGAGGATGAGCGCGAAGATGAGCGTGACCAGGTCGTCGCGCTGCGATTGGTCGAGACGGCCGGTAAGACCGAAGTCGATCAGGCAAATCCGGCCGTCGCCGTCTACCAACACATTGCCGGGGTGCGGGTCGCCGTGAAAGAAACCGTCGACGAACACCTGCTTGACGGCGGCGTGCACCAGCTCCTCGACGACGCGCTTCGCGGCGTCACTGTGGGGCGTGAGGGTGCGCAACGATGCGCCGGGGAAGAACTCCATGGCCAGCACCGTGCGGCAGCTATATTCGCGGTGCGGTGCGGGGACGACCAGGGCGCGCACCGGGTCGAGAAGTCGGCGGGCAGTCTCCAGGTTTTCGAGCTCCGAGGCGAAGTCGAGCTCGCGCAGCAGCCCCCGTTCGAACTCGGCAATGACCTCGGAGACGGCGGCAAGCTGCATTTCGTCGATTGCCGATTCGAGGGCGCGGGCGGCGATGTAAAGGATGTTGAGATCGCCGCGCAGGATGCGTTCGATGCCCGGACGCTGGACCTTGACGACTAGGGGCGTGCCGTCGGCGGCCGTGGCGCGGTGCGTCTGCGCGATCGATGCAGTGCCGAGCGGGCGTTCGTCGAAAACCGGGAATACCTCGGGAAGCGAACGGCCGAGTCCGACCTCGACCACCTCGCGGACGGCGGCGAAGGGGACTTCCGGGGCGTTGTCCTGCAGCGACTCCAGGGCGGTGATGTATTCGGCCGGCAGGAGGTCGCGGCGGATGGAAAGCACCTGCCCGAGCTTGATGAACGTGGGGCCGAGGTCGGCCAGCAGCCGGGCGAAGCGTTCCGCGTGCGAAGCGGCCGGGGCGGCATCGCCGTCGGCGCGGCCGGCCAGAGCCCCGAAACCGTGGCGCACGAGGATGCCGGTGACGCGCGTCAGGCGTTCGATGTCGCGGGCTGCGATACCCAGCAGCGAGTCCTGAGTCGTCGTCGACAGCGTCGTCGTCCCCTGGCACCCCCTCATAGCACGAACCGGTCTTTACCCAAGTTGTTGCGTGCCGGTCGCCGACCCTTGACTGTCCGGCATCCGGATCAGACCGGCCGTTGCGACGCTGCATCCTTGTCGACCGCGGACAACGGGCGGCGCAAGGCCCTCCGTGTCGGCAAGCTGCCGCAGAACGGCGAGCGGCCGGCGATGGTCGACGAGGGCCCCGGCGGACCCCGTGCGTGGCTACAAGCTCATCGCGGCGAAAACGGTTGACGTGTGTGGCGACGAGTCTACGGTGGTGCAGGAACTGAATGGAAAGGAACTCGCGCGATGAAGAAGTCCCTCCTCGACAGGATCGAAGTCAATCCGGAGGTCATGGTATGCAAGCCAGTCATCCGTGGCACCCGCATCACCGTAGAGATCATCCTCGAAAAACTTGCGGCGGACATTCCGATCGAGGAGATTCTTGAAGACTATCCTCGTCTCTCCAGGGACGATGTCTTGGCGGCCATCGCCTATGCGCGCGAGGTCGTGGGCACGGAGGAGATCGTTCCGCGGGTGCGCGCAGTTCGATGAAGCTCCTCGCTGACGAGAGCATCGAATCCGCGATCGAGAGGACCCTCCGCGATGCAGGGCACGACCTCGTTTCCATCGCCAAGGAAAGTCCGGGCGCCGAAGATCGGGAGGTCCTCTCGCGCGCAAGACGGGAAAGGCGGATCCTGCTCACGAACGACAAGGACTTTGCCGAAATCGCGTTCCGCCAGCGCACGGCTTCGGCGGGAATTGTACTGGTGCGACTTCCGCGCTTGCGGGCAGTGGTCAAGGCAAGGCGGATCGCCGAGGTTGTTCGCGAGCAGGGACGCTCGCTCTGGAAGACGATGACGGTGGTCGAAGCGCACGCCATCCGCCGCCGCCCGCTTCCGGGGCGGTCGCGATAATGCGGTTCTGGCGAGCGCCAAGGCGCGCGTCCAACGGTTCGCGAACAGCGTGCGCGCTACCCGCTCTGCACCAACGCCCGTGACCACAGGTCGTTGGCAAGGACACCGTCGGGGTCGAGTCGCTGCTTGATGGCCAGGAAACGCGCCAGCCGATCGCGGCCGTAGGCCCGCTCGACGTCGGCGGGCCGAAGGACGGCGTCCTTGGCGAAGTAGAACCGGCCGCCCGCCGCCAAAACACGCTCGGTAAGCCGCTCGGTCAGAGCCCACAGGTCGGCGCGTTGACCCGCCCGTACCGGGAAATCGAGCGCCAGCGACCAGCCGTCGACCGCGTGCGAAAGCAGAAACTGATCGGGACGATGCCGCTTGAGTACGCCGAGGTACGAGCAGCGGTTCTCCTGCCGGCAGAGTTCGAGCACGTCGCGGACGCACGCGCGCGCCTCGGCGTGGGGGACGAAGATCTGGTACTGGATGAAACCCTCCGGCCCGTAAGCGAGTCGCCAGTCGGGAACGTAGTCGAGGAGGAATGCGAAGGCGACGTGCGATTGCAGATAGGTGTGGCCGTCCTGCAGCCGCGAGGTGAAGAACTTCACCGCGTTCACCAGCGCCACCCCCGGATCGTTGGTGAACAGGCGCATGATTCGCCACAGTGCGCTGCGCGGGAAACCGAGGATTCGCGGCGGCAGGCCCTGCCTTTCGACGTGCAACGATACCGCCGCTTCCGGGTCTTCGCCCGCCCTGAGGTAGTTGGCAACGTGGATGATACCGCGGCCCAGTTCGGCAGCACGAGCGAAACAATCTACCCAACCGACCACGTAGTCGCCGTGCGGCAGGTGCGCTTCGAAACGATCGAACAGCTCGTCCAGATTGCGGGCGGAAAGCGCCTCGACTCGCAGGCGGCCGCTCTCGACCGGCTTCAGTTGCAACCTCACCCGGGTGATTGCGCCGAGCAGGCCGAGCCCGCCGACAACGGCGAAAAAGACGTCGGGGTTTTCGTCCCGGCTGCAACGCACGATATCGCCGGCGGGGGTGAGCAGGTCGAGATCGAGCACGTGGTCGCCGAACGGTCCGGCGCGGAAGTTGTTCTTGCCGTGGACGTTCATCGACACGCAGCCGGCGAGCGTTGGGTGCATGGTTCCGGGCACCACCGCCGGCCAGTAACCGTCCTCGATGGTACGCCGCCACAGTCCTTCGATGGTGACGCCGGGACCCGCGTCGATGATCCCGGTTGCCGGTTCCCAGGCGGTGACACGATCGATTCCGGTCGTATCGACAACCAGTCCGCTGGCGTTAAGCGCGGCGTCGCCGTAGCTCCGGCCGGCGCCGCGGAACGCGATCGTGAGTCCCTCGGCCCGCGCCCGTTGCACCGTGAGCGCCAGCTCCTCGACGGTGCGCGGCGCGACGTACCGGCACACCGCCCTGACCGCCCGGCCGAAGCCCTCGAGAACCCGCAACTCCGCGGTGTGGCGCAACGACGTTCGCTTGAGAAGGTTCATTAGAAGTTCAGGTGGCGGAAGACGAAGGAGGGCAGCGCCCGGACGATGCCCGCAACGAGCGCCCAGCGCGGCGGCACAAAGCCGCTGGCGCTATTGCCGCGGCGCGCGAGCGCAATCGACTGCCGGGCCGCCTCGTTGGCCGACACGAGCCAGAACAACCCCGGCATGCCGCGCGTCATGGCGGTATCGACGAAGCCGGGTTTTACGGTCACGACGTTGACCCCGTAGCGCGAACACCGATTGCGCAGCGACTCGAGGTACGTCGATAGCGCCGCCTTCGACGTGCAATAGGCCGGGTTGCCACGCCGCCCGCGCTCGCCGGCGATGCTCGATATACCGAGGATGGTGCCTCGCCGCGCCGCCTCGAAGTGTGCCGCCGCGAGGTTCATCCACGCCATGGCGCCGAGCAGGTTGACGACGATCATGTCGCGGTCCTTGGGAAAGCTGTACTCGCCCTCGGCAATCGGTGGCATCGTGCCGGCGGCGTAGATCAGCGTGTCGAGTCCGCCAAGCTTTTCCACGATCCGCGCGAACAGCTCCGGGACCGCATCGGCGTCCGCCACGTCGTGCACGAACGGAGTCAGCTTGCCCGGCAGGGTGACGGCAATCCGCTCCAGCTCGTCGGCGCGCCGGCCGAGAATGGCGACGTCGGCGCCGCCGCACGCGAGTTGCACGGCGATGGCCTCTCCGATGCCGCTGGAGGCTCCGACGACGATGGCTTTGGCGAATTCGACGCTCATACCCAATTCTGTAGAGCAAGATCTACTCAAAGGCCACGCACGGCTGCAAGAAGCGCGGCGCAACGATCCCATGCTCGGAACCTCGTCCCCCTGGCGCGTGCGATTTCGTCGCCATCGATTGCGGCTCGGGAAATGGCCGGAAACAGGCCACCGCAGCTTGCGCGATTCGACGGCCGGACGTCAGCGGTCAAGCTCTTTTGGGTCCGGGCAGTTCGCGAACACCGTGTCACCGCAGACGGTCAGGGGCACCCGAATGAGGAACTTGCCGCACGGTGGGCCGGCAACGCACTCTCCCGTGTCGGGCAGGTAGCAGGCGCCGTGAGTGGCGCAGAGGATGAACCGCTTGTCTTCCGTAAGAAACCGGTTGTCGGTCCAGTCCATGGTCATTGGCACGTGCAGGCAGCGATTCACGTAGGCGTAGAGCCTGCCATCGTGATTGACCACGAACGCCTCCTCCTCCCGCCCGTCGCAGGCAAGGAGGAACTTCTTCGTTTCGCCGGGTTGCAGTTCGCCGACGCGAACCACCGGTTGCCGTTGCCCGCGCGGGCCTTCCGTCGTTGGGCACATGGGAGAATCGGACGACAACGTACTGCGTAGGCCTTCGCGGCGAAAGACCGCCGTGGCGTCCGCCGCGCAGTGGTTCCCGGAGGCGCCCGGCCTAGCTGCCGGGCGCCGGCAGGAAGTTGTACTGGAAGATGCCGAAGTTGCGAGGCGGCACGAGCGCGCTGCCGGGGGGAAATAGCTCGCCCTCGCGTTCGCCGAACGTGTCGAGAAAGTCGATAAAGGTCGCCAGAGTCCACGTACCGAAAGCGTCAATCTGGCCGCACTTGCCGTCCTTCGTGTCGGGCGCGATGCATTTCCCGTTGTCGATGTTCTCGACGCTGAACAGGAGCACGACACGCGCCGCGGTGGCGGCGTCGAGCGATACGTTCCGCCAGAGGTTCGGCGGCGCGGCAAGCAATCCGGAGAAAGCGGAAAAGATCCCGCTCGGCTCGTTGCGGTTCTCCGTATAGATCGTCGTCGTGCTTCCCGTCTGTGCGTCGTACTGCGGCGGCTCGGTGGACGTGTAGATGTTGTACGCCTCGACGTAAACCTCATCGAGGGGGTGTGCGGCGCCGGCGGCCAGATAAGCCAGCGACTTATGGAACTCGTCGGTACCGAACGTCATCCCGATACGCACCGACGGGGGTAGGTACAGCGCGCGTTGGGCGTTCATCTCGTCGATGAGCGCGACTTTCTCCGCCGCCGTGCTGCCGTCGGGATCGAGCACGAACCCGGCGATCTTCGGCTTTCCCTCCGGAATGACCGCGTTGATCCGACTTACCCAGAACATCTGCTTACCGATTGGGTCGCCGATGTCGGGCGCGAATGTCCATGTGTCGTCGCTCGGCAGCACGAACAGTTCGTAGTCTGCAGGTAGTCGTCCGACGAGATCCGCGACGAAATCCGCATCGGGCGCCACACGCCACGGCTGCTGGCCGCCGGCCCAGGTCACTGCGGGGTCCTCGATTCGCACGACCACGCGGTGCGTGGCGATTTGCGTCTGACTGGTGCCGTTCAGGTAGTCGGTGAGCGCACGGTACTGCGTTGCGAAGAAGTCGGGCGCGTAGCCGATGGTCGGCTGCTCGAACCACAAGACCAGCGACGGAGGGTCTTCGGCGCTGACGTCCGATCCCGGAGCCGTACCGTCGCCGGCGCAGGCTCCGGTCAGAATCGCGAGCACGAGAAGCGACAGGCGACCGACGCACTCCACGGACCGGAGGCAGATCGCCGCAATACGGTTCCGGTAGCCCGGGCAGGTTGCCCGCAGGAACGTTCGTTGCGACATGCCCTTACAATATCAGACATCCCCGCTCCTACCGCGACTACTGGCGCCGGCAGACACGTGCCGCCCTTGAAGATACGGCCAGCCGCGAAGCTCTGGAGATTCGGCATGCATCCACGGCGAACGGCGGGCGCGCTCGGGTGCGGGCGCGCCCTTCTTACCGGCGGGATTCCCCGTGCCGCGAGATATCGCCCCGCGCGGTTTCTGCGATCCGTTCGAGCCGCCCCGGGGTTCAGGACTTCGCCTCGAACTGCATGCCGTCGTTCCCGGTCACCGGCCCCGGCGTGAAAGCCGTCTCGTAACAGTTCCCGGTGTCGCTGTGCAGTTGGGCGCGCACCCACGAATCGAGGCCGAGCGGATAGAAATCGTCGTCCCAGCTCCGATCCGGGGTGCAACTCGCCGGCGCCATAACGCGAGGATCAGGCGCGGGCGCGCCCTCCGTTTTGAGTTAGGCCAGCTGCGCCGCGAGGACTCTCCGCGCAACAAGAGGGACCTCCACGGAAGCGAAGTAGGCGGCCGGATAAAGGTAATCCTCGCCCGACTCATCGACGACGCGCAGGTAGCCGTCCTTCGCGGCCGCGGCATCCGGAAGAACCGGATAGACCTTGCGGACCTCGAGATCGATGCAGTCGTCGTTTCGCAAACAGATGACGAAACTCATCCTTCGTCGTTTCATACCTAGTCCAAGTACCGCTTGACCTTCATTCCCACCCTACCAACGCCGTGCGCTTCATACCAGTGAATCTCGGCTCGATGAACACCACCGGTCGACAGCCGCACCATCGCCACGCCCTTGAGCTTGCGCCATTGGCCAGCTCCAAACCGCTTGCGCAAGAACGCGCGTCGACGCACCGATCTTCCCCGAGCGATCACCTCGATTGCGTTGATCTCGCCGAGCAACTCCAATGTCACGGCTCGCCATATGCCACGCCTCGACCAACAAGCCGAACGCTCCGGTTGAGGCGCGGCGGCGCTCCCAGCCGGAAGCTCCCGCCGCCGTCGCCGGCAGCCGCTTGATCCCGGCGGCGCTCACCGCCGGTCGCCTTGCCGTTCCCCTCGGCGATATTCAGCGGGATCGCTGGCGATGCTCGCAGCAACTGCTCCTTCGCGTTTCGCTGCCCCTTGATGCCTTCACAGAGCCGATACGCCCAGCCAACGTACTCGATGGCCGCGCGATATACCTCAAGTCGCTCGTGGCCGAAGATCATCGTGCTGTCATCGATTCCGATGCCGATTCCGACCCCGACCCCGATCGATCAAGCCGAACTCCGCTCTAACCCGCGGGGTCGTAGGCGCGACCCTTGTCCAGCCAGCGTTTCCGGCGCCGGCTCGCTCGCCCAACGGGCGAGAATCTCTGCTCCGATATGGAACGTGGCGCGTCGAGTCCCGCCCTTTCAGGGCTCGGTGTCCACGCTCGCCTTGACCCGGACGTTGCTCCGGGCTGATGCCCTTTGCCCCTTCGGGGCGTGCGCGCGAGCCGACGTTCCGTCCGATGCTCAGGCCCGAAGGGACGGCCATTCACCAGCCCGGGGGGCAACGCCCCGGGGAACGATTCGAAGACAGGAAACCGAACCCCCCGAAAGGGCGTCATGCGACGGCGAGCCACATCGCACAGAGGCCTGCACGCACAATGGCCGGCGTCCTTTCGCAAAAGAACCGTCCCTTAAGAGCGGAGTTATGGCGGCGGCCGGACGATTTCACAATCGCGCCGGCAGGGGTAGACTGGTCGACGATGGATGCCGACGCATTGCGCGCCTTTGCCAGTCGGGATTGGGAGGCGATCGCCGCGAGTAAGCGCAGGCACTGGGCCCATGCGCTGCGCAGCCGCGGGCCGGAGGCACTGTTTCAGGTGGCGCTGCGGCTCCGCGACCATGCGCGCGCGCTTCAGCCCGACTGGCCGACCGCCCACGAGAGAGCGCGGGACCTCGCTGACCACATCGAGCTCAAGCAGCTCCTCGATCGCGCCGCTCATGCGGGCTCCACTGGTTGAGCTCTTCGCGGCGCTGAAGGAGACCTTCGATCGTCTCCACATGCGCTGGTACGTCTTTGGGGCACAGGCCGCGATTCTCTACGGCTCGCCGCGCCTCACGGCCGACGTGGATATCACCGTCGACATCGCCGAGCGACCCACCGCGGCGCTGATCGACGCGCTGGCGCGTTCCGGGTTCCATCCGCGGGTCGATACACCCATCGAATTCGTCGAACGTACGCGCGTGCTGCCGCTCGAGCACGTGGCATCCGGGATCGCCGTGGACGTGGTTCTCGCTGGACCCGGGCTCGAGGAGGTATTCTTCGAACGCCGCCGTGAGGTGTCGATCGAGGACGTAGGCGTGCCCGTCGCCAGCGCCGAGGACATCGTGATCATGAAGGTGCTCGCCGGTCGGGCCAAGGATCTCGACGATGTCGTGGCCATCGTGACGGCCAATCGCCGTCATCTCGACACGGCACACATCCGACAGACGTTGCACATGCTGGAAGAAGCACTCGATCGTCGGGACCTACTTGCGGCGTTCGAGCGTGCGCTCACTCAATGTGCCCGCCAACCCCGTTGAGGAGATGCTGCAGGAGACCAGCCCGGTCAGGCTGCCGTCTCGGCGCGGGCGCCGTCACCGGCGAGCTTGCGCGACCGGAACTCGATCGCGAGCTTGGCGACCTGGTCAAGCGCGGCGCCGGTCCTCGACTCTTGACTTCACCGCTCGCCGTCTGAGATGACGTGCGTCCACAAGGACTTCGGGTGTTCGTCAGGCGCTTCAAGCGCGGGGCCGTCAGCCGGCTCGGTAACGAGCCGCGAATCGTGGGGGATACGATGATGTCGTTCGCGCGCTCACTCGGTTTTTTTCTGGTGGTCTTCACCGGAGTTCCGGCGCTGGCCTCGGTAACGCCAGAGTCGACCCTCGAAAAGTGCCAGAAGACGGTCAAGACGGAGGGCGCCGGGTTCGTTGCCCGACGCACCAAGGCGATCGAGACCTGCTTCGCCAAGGTCGCGAAGGAAATCGTCGCCAAAGGAGCCGCCAACGTCGACGGCGCCGTGAGCACGTGCGTGGCCGCGCTGCGTAAGATCGAAAACGCCGCCGATCCCACCAAGACGCTCACGGCGAAGATGACCGCCAGGGTGACCGCCCGGTGCGGCGCCGGTCCCGACGTTCTCCACACCCTCGGCGACATCCTCGGCACCGGCGCCACGGTGTCCGAACCCCTGGCCGCCGGTAACCTCGGGTCGTACTGCAAACGCCACGGGGGCGATGGCGCGATCGACTCGCTAGAGGAATGGCTTGCCTGCTTCCGCGCGGTCGGCGAATGCGCTTCCAATGCCAGTGTCGCCGCGCATTACCCGCGGGCGCTCGAATGGATCGACGAGATCCAGACGGCGATGTCGGCATTGTCGCCGGCGCCGACCGACGCCCTGCTGGCGCTGTCGCAGATCGAGCAGGCGATCGAAGGCTCCGTCGACGACAACGAACCCCAGATTCGCTGCGGCGATCCCTTTCTGCCGGCGACCGGACAAACCACCTGCTGGGACGTCGGCACTCACACTACGACGGCGTGCGCCGGGACGCAGCAGGACGGCGAGGTGTTGGCGGGCATGCCCCTGGCCTACGTCGACAACGGCGATGGGACGGTCAGCGACCTGACCACCGGGCTCATGTGGGAGAAGAAAGGGGATGACGGCAGCATCCACGACTACAACAACCTTGCGATCACCTGGGCTAACGCCTTCAGCTACTTCATCAACCGGCTCAACAACCGCTGCAAGAACGACGAATCGGTCGACTGCTCCGCCGGCGGCGACAGCGACTGCTCGGGGGTGGGCGGCCCGTGCGGCTTCGCCGGCTATCGTAACTGGAGGGTGCCGAACATGCGCGAGTTAGCCAGCATCATCGACTACTCCGCTCAGAGCCCGGCCGTGAAACCGGTATTCCACGACTCGATCGCCTGCACGCCGGGTTGCTCGCACCTGACTTGCAGTTGCACCAATAACGGCGCGCACTGGACATCGACGACTTACGTGGCGACGCCCGGATCGGCGTGGAATATGACCTTCGGCCAGGGGAATACGGGACCGAGCGTCAAGACCACGGGCATGCAGGTGCGCGCGGTACGCGGCGGAACCTGATGCCCCCGCCAGCCCGGCTGCGGAGACGGGCCCGCGCCACGGCATTGCGCCGCCGTTTGCGTGACACATCCATGGCGATGTGTGCCATCAGGTGGCATGCCGCCCATGCCGGGAAACTTACACCCAATACCAACTGGCGACGGTACCTGTGGGCACGGATCTGGCAGCTTACTCGCCATCGATGAGGCGGTCGCCACGGTCACGTCTTCTCTGCGCCCTGCTTCTGCTCTCGGCGGGCATACAGGTTTGGCCTGCGTGTACGGCGCAGGGCGCGGAGCTTCCTGTGGGGGCGGAGAAGTGGCCCGCCGTAACCGACCGGGCCGCACTTAGCGAGGCGGACGTCGCTCTCTTCCTGAAAGCTAATGCCGTTGCCGAGGAACTGCGCCACGCCGCCGAGGAGCGCTTCGTGGCGGACCTGCCCAGGTACGAAACTGGCCGCGGCAACTCGCGCGATCCCCTGTCCGGCATCGATTTCGTGCGGGCAATCGAAGCGGTGGAACGAGCCCGCGCGGGAATCGAAGCGGCCGCCTGCGAGAAGACCGGCGTCCCACTTGCCGAGTACCAGTCGACCTACAAACGACTGCTGCAGGTGAACGATCTGACGCTTCTGGAAGTCAGAACCGCGACGACCCGCGAATCCGTCGCCCGCCTCGCCGAGGACAATCTCAACGCCATGGCCGAGGAGGCCTACAGGTTTCAGCGCCAGCGCGAACGCCAGGACCTGCAGGCCGAGGCGGCGCAACTCGCGCAGCGGCGCACCAGGTCCCACCAGCTCCGGGAAGGGCAGAGAAAGCGAGAACGGGCCCGCATCGAGGACCGCCTGCGGCGCCTGCCGGGCCAGGAACAGAAACTGCGCGACCGTCTCGCCATGTACGGTCAGGTACGCGATCACCAACGCGGCATCGTCGACCGACACACGGCGGCGGTGCGGGATCGGCAGCGCGCCGCCGCGGCGGGCGTCATCCCGGCTGCGCCGGACGACCGACAGGAAGCGCAGATCGCAACAGCGGTGGCTGCGAAAACGACCCGTCTCGATACGGAAATCGACCGCACCGAGAAGCGCCTGGCACAACTCGCCTTCGAGCGTCACGAGCTCGAGGCCGCCCTTGCCCGCCTGCCCCCGGCCGGCGAGCAGGAACCTGACGACGACGAGCGCGATCTCGAGGCGCAGCTCGCCGATCTCGACCGCAAGATCGCTGCCTTGGACGCACAGATCGAGCACGGCGGCTCCGCCGACGAACTGGCGCCGCTGGTCGCTACGTTGCGGGCCCAGAGCGCGGATAAGAGGCACGAACTGGCGCAACTGGAACGAGAACTCGACACGCCGGCGATGCGCCAGGCCGAGCGGGATCGTCCGCTGGCGCGTCGGCACACCCACGACCTGGTGGCGTCCGGAACGCCCATTCTCGTCGAGCTGCCGCCGGCGGCGCAGCCCTAGCGTCTCGCTGTCCTGCCGCCCCCGGCCGGGCATGTCGGTGCCGACGTCGGGAGCCGGTCCCGTTGGAACTCCGCCCCCGCGCACCTTGCCTCGACAGAGCCGCCGCCATTGCGGGAGTCGCGGGACCGCCGCCCCGGCTAAGGCGGGTCCTGCAACGTGACCCGCACCTGGCGCACTTCGCTGCTCTGACCGGTAGTGTCGGTTACCACGGCGTCGTACCGGTATACCCGCGAGCGGCACGGGGCGGTGCAATCGGTTAGGATCGGAAAGCCAATGACCCCACTCGCGGTGGGCGGATCGATCGCCTCGCCGCCGATCTGCAGTCGCACATCGTTCTCCAGGATCCAGAAAAGCTGCCAGGACGACGCGTCGCCGTCCGGGTCGACGAAGCTGAACCGCAACTCGTAGGGCTCGCCGTAGTTGACGCTGCACGCGACCTGGCCCTTGCACGTGAACGACGTTACCGCCGGAGCCGTCGAGTTGACCTGCAGACACCAGCGCTCCAGCGTGCCGACGTCGCTCCCGGACCGGTCCGAGACATTCAGTCGCCACGAGCCTGCCAGGTTCTCCCCGCCGAACGCGGTCAGGGCATCGTTGGGAGCGAGACGACCCCCGAGGGCGGGTGGGTTGTCGGCGCAGGCGTCCTCGGCGGCCGCCGCGGCGGCGTCATCGAGCGTCGCATCGATGTCATCGTTGCTGCAGCCCAGACTGAGCGGCGGCACTCCGGGGCGGTCGATCAGCACCACCGTCGAGCCGCTGTTCTCGTGCGTCAGCGAAACCCGCAGATCGCCGACCCAGGTATGCCTGATGGCGAGCTTCACGTTGAGATTGTCGATGAACGTTTGCGTGCCGACGGTCAGCCGACTGTCGATTCCGGTCGGATCGTTATCGGGGACCTCGATCGGCGAAGAGATTGCGGCGCAGAACTCGCCGGGGCGGGGCGAGCCGGTCGGAGTCGGCGATGCGGCGCGACTACCTGTTGGGGTCGGCGTCGCCGTGCGGGTAGCCGTGCGCGTCTGGGTCATCGTCGGCGTGCGGGTGGGTGTGCGCGTCGGCGTAAACGCTCGCGCGTTGCCGAAGTCGACCTGCGCATACCCGCGCAGCACGTCGGTGATCGGTATGTCGGCGGGGTCCGCCGTCGTCTGGCGCCAGCCCGGCTGCTGCACTTCACGCAGGCGGTACGAGCCCACGGCAAGGTTGGCCAGGGCGTAACTGCCGGCGTCGTCCGTCTTCGTACACGGCTCGACGGCCTGGCCGCAGTCGACCTCCAGCCCGAGGAGCCCCGTAAGCATGCCGTCGCCGTTCGTGTCGATGTAGATCGTCCAGTCGCGCAGCGGCGTTTCCGCGGCGTCGAAAGTGCCGTCGCCGTCCGAATCTTCGAACTTCCGTCCGGCAATGAAACTCGTCGGCACCGGCGTCGGTGTCGGGGTGATCGTGGACCCCGGCGGGACGGTGCGTGTGGGCGTACGAGTGCGGGTGGGCGTGCGGGTGGGCGTGAAGGTGCGGGTGCGTGTCGGTGTCCGGGTCGGCGGCGGGGTCGGCGGGCGGGTTACGGTGGGAGTCGAGGTCGGGGTCTCGGTCGGCGGCGGTGTCCGGGTCGGAGTCATCGTGGGCGTACTCGTCGGGGTGGCGGTCAGGCTGCGCGGGCCGACTTCGGCGATGGCGATGTAGAGACCGGGATACGGCAACTGAATGGTATCGATCTCGCGCCCGGCCGCCGTGTCGATAACCGACACCCACGACGAGTTGAACCCCACCACGTACGCGCGTGTCCCGTCGGGGGTGAAGGCAAGGTGACTCGGCCCGCCGTACGTGGTGGGGATCTCGTTGCTCACCGTGTTCGCCGAGGCGTCGACGACCGCCACCTTGTTGGCGCCGACCTGGGCCGCGAAAAGGCGGGCACCGTCGCGAGTGAAGGCCAGTTCGTGGATGTTGGCGCTGCGGGTGCGCATCTCGAAAGTTCGACTGACCGTGTTCGTGCCGGTGTCGATCACCTTCACCGTTGCGTTCGAAGCCACATAGACCGCGGCCCCGTTCGGGGCGACGGCGAGAGCGAAGGGAGAGAACGATCCCACGGGCAGGAACTCGACGCGCCGGATCACCGTGTTGCTGCCGGTGTCGACGACGGCGACCTCCTGGACGAAATGCGGGCCGCTGGGACCGTAGGTCACGGCGACGTACGCCCGGCTGCCGTTGGGCGCGACCGCGATGTCGCTGACGTTGCTGCGCATCGGAATCGTGGCGACGACACCGCGGGTCGTGAGGTCGACCACGGAGACGTCCTCCGAGACGAAGTTGCCGACGTATGCGAAGCGCCCGTTCGGGGTCAGCGCCAGATCCCGCGGCCCGTCGCCGACGGTGACCGTGTCGATCGCGGAACGGGTCGCCGTATCGATGATCGTGAGGCTGTCCGAGCCCTCGTTGACGACATAAGCGAACGCTCCGTCCGGCGCGAAGGCCACGCCGCGCGGGTACTGCGGCAATGGGATCGAACCCGCAACCGTGTCCGTGGCCGTGTCGACGATCGTCAGTCGGTCGTAACTCGGGTTGGTGATGTAGGCCACCACTCCCCGGGCCCCCGGGGTCACGGGTGGCGCGGTGGGTAAGGGCGTGGGCGTTTCCGTCGGCGTCGACGTCGGAGTGTGGGTCGACACGGCAGTGGGAACCTCGACCCGGAAGGTAAGGCGGTTCGAGGTTCCCGGGTTGCCTGACGAATCGAACGCCGTGGCCGCCACAGTGAATTCGGTCTGCGTGAAGGTGCCCGCGCGCTTCAAGTCGACCCGGAACGGGTCTCGGCACATAACGCCGAGGCACTCCTGTTCCGGGTGTACGACCGCTTCGCCGGTGGAGACCAGACGAATTCGCCGCACCTCGACGTTGTCGCGGGCTATGGCGTCAACCCGGATCGATCCCCCCGCCGCAACGTTTGGCGGAGAGGCGGTCTCGATTCTCACCTCCGGGGGCGTGACATCGACGACGTCGATCGGCTCGGCCGTCTCGCCGCGCAGCACGACATTACCGTCGAAACTCGCCTCGACGCCAATTCGGATTCTTCCGGGGCGAAGCGCGGACAGTTCCACCGTGTGAGGCCCCAGTCTCGAGCTTCGGATCTCGACCGCGGTCGGATCGGACGCACTCCATGTGTAGTTCAGGAAGAGAGGGACCGGATAGGGTGCGATGGGCGAATCCAGATCGGCGTAGCAGGTGCTCCAGTTCCCCTGTTCCGGCGGGACAACGAGCCGCGGGGGCAGGCACGTGACCCGCAGCCGGTCGGCCAGAGCGACGATGCGTAAATGGTGCGGCTCGGCACTGGAAATCCCGACGCCATCGATTGCCGCCGCGTAGGTCCCGGGGGGCAGATTAGGAACGTCGACGTTCACGAGACCGGCGGCGGGAGCCCCCAGCGGCCGCAGCGCCAGCGTCGCGCCAATGCCCGAACGGTGCCTCAACGATAGCAGGCTCGGGCAGGTGCCGACACCGCGCACCTCCAGTGTCACGCTCTCGAAGGGTGTCGCCGTTCCCGAGCGCAGGGCGATCAGCTCGGGCTGGATCTTGGTTCCTATGACGTTCGAGGTTGTTCCCGGAATGCGGCGCGTCAGAGACAGCGCTGCGGAACCGCAGAGCGCCGGCTGATCGGCGGGCAGCCTGAACTCCATGAATCCGGCGCCTCCGGTCTCGGCCCCGACGTCGACGGTGCCGGCCCGGGTGCGCACGCGCAGCACCGTGGTCAGGGAGTCCATGCGCTGGCCCTCGACGCGTACGATACCGCCGGCGGTTGCCCATTGCCGTGGCTGGTTATCGGCCGTGCGGAAGGACACGGCGATCAGAAAGGGGGCGAGCGCCCCGCTGCTTTGCAGCACGGCCCCGGCGAGGAAAGAGATAATCGCGCCAATGGCTACGGCCGCCACCGGCAGCCCACCTCCGGCGGCCGTCGTCAGTCCGGCGGCGAGCCGCGTGATCGTACCGAGCCGGGAGCCGAGGAGGGCGATCGTCGGGGCGTAGGCGGCACCGTCGCGTGCCGCGGCGCCGTTGCGGAAGGCTCCGATGTCGGCCAGCAGCAGCCGCATTTGTTCGGGCGCGCCGGACGCCTCGACGGCGGCGTCGAGCCGGGCGGCAGTCGCCGCTGTGAAGGCGGGATCGGCGCGCAGCTCGGCGTATCGGCCGGCGAGATCCTGCCGGAAGCGTCTCAGGCCTTCGCGGACCAGGGTATGATCGTCGCCGTACACGTCTTGCAAGTCGAGAGCCTCGTATTCGCGTGTCAGCCGGTCGAGGAGGTCGAGCATGCCGGCGAAGGTGTCGGCAACGCCCATGGGCGTCGGTGCGGAGATGTCGGCGACGTAGGGGAAGCCCGCAAGGTCGCCGTCGAAGACGATCACTTCCGCCTCCCCCGGGGGGAGGTCGGGCACGATGACGAGGAGCGAGTCGTCGGCCGAGCGTTCGACGACCTCGGCGTCATGTCCGGCAATGGTCACGGTCTGGAGCCGCTCCGGTGGGCCCAGGTTTATGACGGTGATGCGCAGGGCTGAGAAGGGCACGATGCCCGCGGCAGTCGCCGGCGTCACGGCGGCGATCAGGGGCGCCGAGGGCGGTGTGCGGCAGTCATCGAAGAGGCACGATGCGGTGCAGGCGACGTCGGCGGCGGCGATCCGACCGTCGCGGTCGCAGTCGTCGTTACCGCAGGCACTGGCCCCACCCAGTCCACGCAAGGCGGCGACGACGTCGACCGCCGAGCGGGTCAGACTGCAGTTGGCATCGCCGCGCACGAAGCCGGTTTTCGGTTCCCCGGCGTGCGCGCGGGAAAGCGGAAGGGCGGTCAGGGCGACCCCGGCCAGTCCGGCCGCAACGCACGCCAGCGGGCGCAAGCTCGCGGGCGCCATCGAGACAGTATCTTCTGGATGCCGTCTGTTTGTCGAGCGCTGGGCGCCCCTCGCCCAAGGCCACGGCAAAGTCGTTGACGGAGGGTGTACACCAGGCCTGCCCCTCGATACACGGCCCAAGAAGACGGGCCGTTACTCGGGGCGAACGGTCTTGTGGTCTTGCTGAAACCGAAAAACCCGTTCGAGCCGAGTAGCCGCCCTCTTCTGGCGGCGTATCGAGGCTCTGTCAGCGACTTTGCCGTGGCCCTGGCCCCTCGCCGGAATTCGGTGCGCGACGCGCCATTCCCGCGAATGCGGCAATCCATGGGATCGTGGGTGGGTCCCGTCGCAGCGATCGGGCCGACCCCGTGGCTCGACAATGTTGCCGGAGTTTCGTAGAGGGCGCGGCATGGGCGACGGCGCGTCTCCAGTGGTCGAGCGGATCGAGTTGTTCCCGGTACACGTTCCCTTTCGCGAGGCCGTTCGCGAGGCAATGGCGCGTTCGGAAGGTGGACTCGGAATGGCGATACCCGCGGAGGAGCCGTGGACGGGCGGCGACTTCGTCATCGCGCGCCTGACGGCCGGCGACGGCTCGCAAGGAGTCGGCGAGGCCTTCGTGTGGTTGCCCGAAACCGGGGTCTCGCCCGCGCAGGTGACACTTGCGGTTAGCGGCGGCCTGGCGCGCTACGTCTTAGGCGCGGACCCGTTCGCCGTCGAACGTTTGCGCGCGCGCATGGACGCCAACGTCGCACGCAGCGAAGTCGCCAAGGGGCTGCTCGACATGGCGCTCTACGATCTGATGGGTCGGATTGCGAAACGCCCCGCGCACGACTTCATGGGTGGCCGTGGCGGCGACACGTTGCCGCTGGCGGCGCTCGTCCCGCTGATGGATGCCGGCGCCATGGCAAGCATGTGCGATGCGTTCAAGGCCGGCGGCACCTCCACCTTCCGGCTCAAGCTCGGCCGCGGAGTCGAGGCGGACCGCGCGATCGTTGCACGGGTGCGCGAGGCGGTCGGTACCGAGGTGCGGCTGCGCGTCGACTACAATCAGGCGTATACCCCGGACGAGGCCGTACGCGCCATTCGCGCGATCGCCCCGTACGGTATCGACTGCGCCGAGCAACCGGTGCGGGCCGGCGACTGGCTCGGCATGGTGCGGGTGCAGCGCGCGGTCGACGTTCCGCTCATGGCACACGAGGGCTGTTTCTCGTTCGCGGATTTCACCGCGCTCGTCGAACTCGGCGCCGTGCGGGTGCTGGGCGTCAACTCCGAACGGCCGGGCGGCATCACCCAGGCCTTGCGCGCCATCGACTATGCGGCGGCCAGAGGCCTGGGTACGGTGCTGCACAACCAGCCGCTCGGCATCGCCTCGGCGGCGCAGATTCACATCGCCACGGCGCGCGCCGCGGTGTTGGGCCACGCCATGGAGCTGTTCGGCCACATCATGCTGGAGGACGACCTCATCGTCGACCCGCTCGACTACTCGGGCGGCAGCGTTCGCGTGCCCGCCGGTGCGGGTTTAGGGATTACCCTCGACGAAGCCGCGCTCGACCGCTACACGGCCGCGCCGCCGGTCGCGATCGAGGGCTGACATGAACGGGGAAAGTCCTGCAATTCTCTACACGGGAGCGGAGATA
Organism: Candidatus Binatia bacterium; assembly: GCA_023150935.1. Taxonomy (NCBI): domain Bacteria; phylum Candidatus Binatota; class Binatia (SeqCode); species Binatia bacterium. Next base: position 177,973 of record JAKLJW010000002.1, read on the forward strand.
ATCACGCTCGAGTCGGACCGGCCGCGGGCCGAAGCGCTGGCGACGCTCGGCGATCGCATCGTTGCGGTCGGTACGGAGGATGCCTGTCGCGAGGCACTGGCGGCAGCATCGGCCGTCCGCCGCGTCGACTTGAGCGGTCGCTGCCTGCTTCCCGGGTTCATCGACACGCACCTGCATCCGATTGCGCTCGCCTATTTCGATCTGAACGCGGATCTGCGCGGCGTGCGCAGCATCGCGGCGCTGCAGCAAACGTTGCGCGCGGCGGCGGCCCGCCTGCCCGCGGGCGAATGGCTCGTCGGCCTGCAACTCGAAGATGCCGAGTTGGCCGAGCGGCGTCTGCCCACCAGAGTCGAACTTGACGCCGCATGTCCCGACCGGCCGGTGGTGGTTCTGAAACACGACGGCCACAGTGCCGCCGGTAACGGCGCGGCGCTGGCGGCGGCCGGCATCGATGCCCGCACGCCCGATCCACCCGGCGGCCACATCGAACGCGGCGCCGACGGCGCTCCCACCGGTCCGTGCCGCGAGAGTGCCGCGCAGCGCCTGTTCGGTGCCGTGCCGACGGTTGCGCTGGAGCGGCTGCAGGCGACTGCCCGGACGTCGTTTCGCCGCCTCTCGGCCCACGGGATCACGTCGGCCGGCGTGGTGTTGCAGACCGACGACGAGGGCCCCGGCGGTGCGGCGGGAAGTCTGGAATCGCTGGCAATGCAGTTCCTGCTCGACGACACTCCCTTTTCGACTTACGCGATTCTGATCGGCCGCAGCGTCGACGCCGTTCTGGCGGCGCGAGCGACGTCGCTGCACGACCCCGCCGCCGGGCGTCGGGTGGGAGGGTACAAAATCTACGCCGACGGCACCTTCGGTAGTTGCACCGCGAGCATGCGAGAGCCGTTTGCCGACCGGCCCGATACGCGCGGTTATCTCACGCTCGCCGAGGACGAGTTGTTCGAGCGCATGCGCGCCGCTCACGACGCCGGGCTGCAGATCTGCGTACACGCCATCGGCGATGCCGCCGTCGAGCGCTGCGTGGGGCTCTACGAGCGGTTGCTGGCCGAGCGGCCGCGCCCCGATCACCGCCATCGCATCGAGCACGCGTCGCTGGTGCCGCCGGAGACGGTGCCTCGCATGGCGCGTTGCGGGTTGCACGTCTCGACACAACCGCTGTTCATTCATTCGGAGAAGGAGTGGCTGCCGCGGCGCCTCGGTTATGACCGCGTGCGTGACGTGTACCCGCTGCGCGCCCTCGTCGACGCGGGCGTTGTCGTCGGCGGAGCCTCCGACGCGCCGGTCGAATCGACCGCGGTGCTGCACGCCATCGAGTGTTGCGTTACCCGCGAGGGATTCGAAACGCAGCAGGCGCTGACGCCGCTACAGGCGTTGCGGCTGTTCACGTCCGACGCGGCCCGGCTGCAGTTCGAGGAGCGGGAGAAGGGCACGCTCGCGCCCGGCAAACGCGCGGACCTGGTCGTGCTGAGCGCCAACCCGCTCGACACGGCTCCCGAACGCATTGCCGACATTCGCGTGTTGCGGACCGTGACCGGCGGCCGCGTCGTCTACGACCACGAAGGGAAGGTGGAATGACTGCCAGGGTGTCATCCGACTCGCCGCTCGCGGCGGAAGCGACAGGGCGGGAATCCGGTGTCCTCATTCGGCCCGCGCACCCCGACGACATCGAGACGCTGGTCTCCTTCGAGCAGGCCATGGCGCGCGAGACCGAGGATCTGACGCTCGATCCCGAGACGCTGCGGACCGGCGTGAGCAAGCTGATCGCCGATCCAACCCGTGGCCGCTGCTTCGTCGTCGAGGTGCAGGGCGAAGCGGTGGCGACGCTGGCGGTGACGCTGGAGTGGAGCGACTGGCGAAACGGCTTCTTCTGGTGGATTCAAAGTGTCTACGTCGCGCCGGCGCATCGTCGCAAAGGGCACTACCGGCGGTTGCACGAGTACGTGCGCGCCCGGGCCGCCGCCGACCCCGAGGTGTGCGGCTTGCGTCTCTACGTCGAGCAGGACAACCGAGCCGCGCAGGAAACGTACCGCGCCCTCGGCATGTTCGAAACCGCCTATCGAGTGTTCGAGCAGCCGCTCCGATCGGGGCGCTGAGCCCGCCGCCGTGGCGCGGCGATGTTGCGGTCGTCACCAACGGAGCGGCCCCCCCCCACCGTGCCGCCGCGACAAGAGCGTCTCCTCCGTCGCCGACGCGCGCGGAGTTCCGCCGTCTCAGCGGGCCCACCACTTCGGCCGGGCGTGGACGTGGTAATGGTTCGGGATCTGGCGCATGCGATCGTCGAAGAACCAGCCGCGGGGATACTTGAGGTCCGCGACTTTCGCGAGGGCGGCCTGCATCGCGGTGCGCTCCTCGTCCGTAATCGCCGCCCGATGCGCGCCGAGGACGGCCATCGGAACGTCGCACGAGTCGCAGTCGAGGATGACGAATCGGAACGGATCCTGGTACTCGGCGTACCACCGGGTCGTACGCGCGAGAGTGCAGAGTTCACAGGGACGGTCCATCGGCCTCTTCTCCTGGCGACGCCGGGTCGTTGCGGGCGCCGATCGGTGGTCTACACATTGCGGGCGCCTTAGTATAGGTTTCCGCCGGTCCGGCCCTGGCCGGCGCACGGTTCGCGTGACCGATTTCCAATGACGACAGGAGCACTGTGAACGCATGACGCAAGCCAACCCGCCCGCCGGCGACAGCATCCGTTGCACCAACGGTCGCCTCGAGGTCCCCGACCACCCGATCGTCCCTTTCATCGAAGGCGACGGCACGGGGCCCGACATCTGGCGCGCCAGCCAGCGCGTGTTCGACGCGGCTGTGGAGAAAGCTTACGCCGGCAAGCGAAAGATCGCCTGGCACGAGGTGCTCGCCGGCGAGAAGGCCTTCAATAGACTGCAGACCTGGCTGCCGGACGAAACCGTGCAGGCGTTCAGCGACTACATCGTCGGGATCAAGGGTCCGCTGACCACACCGATCGGCGGCGGCATCCGCTCGCTTAACGTGGCGCTGCGTCAGTTGCTCGACCTCTACGTTTGTCTGCGGCCGGTCCGTCACTTCGCCGGCGTGCCCAGTCCCGTGCGCCGGCCCGAGCAGGTCGACATGGTCATCTTCCGCGAGAACACGGAGGACATCTACGCCGGTATCGAGTGGGAGGCGCAGAGCCCCGAGGCGAGGAAGCTGATCGCTTTCCTGCAGCAGGAGATGGGGGTTAAGAAGATCCGGTTTCCGGAAACCAGCGCCGTCGGGGTCAAGCCGGTGTCCTTGCAGGGCTCGGAGCGATTGATCCGGGCTGCCATCGAGTACGCCGTGCGTCACAAGCGCCGCAGCCTCGCCCTGGTGCACAAGGGCAACATCATGAAGTTCACGGAGGGGGCCTTCCGCGACTGGGGATACGCGCTGGCCCGCCGGGAGTTTCGCGACCAGTCGGTCACCGAGCGCGAAAGCTGGATACTCGGTAACGTCGAAGCGCGGCCGGCAATCGGCGTCGAGGAGAACGCCCGCGAGATCGAGCCCGGGTACGATCTGATGCCCACGGCGCAGCAGGCGAAGGTCCGCGCCGAGGTCGAGGCCGCACTGGCCCTCCGGCCGACGCACGGCGACGGCAAGTGGAAGCAGAAGCTACTCGTCCGTGATGTCATCGCCGACATCACGTTGCAGCAGGTGCTTACCCGGCCGCGCGACTTCGACGTCATCGCCACCCTCAACCTCAACGGCGACTACCTGTCCGACGCTCTCGCCGCGCAGGTCGGTGGCATCGGCATCGCACCGGGCGGCAATATCAACTACGTCAGCGGGCACGCGATCTTCGAAGCCACGCACGGCACCGCGCCGAAGTATGCCAACCTCGACAAGGTAAACCCCGGCTCGGTGATCCTGTCGGGAGAGATGATGTTCCGGCACCTCGGTTGGGACGAGGCGGCGGACCGGATCGTCAAGGGTGTCGGAGGTGCGATCGCCGCCAGGACGGTGACGTACGACTTCCACCGCCTCATGGACGGCGCCAGGCTGCTCAAGTGCTCCGAGTTCGCCACCGAGATCATCGGACATATGTGAGCGCCGCTTCGGGGTACGCCGCGTCGTGATTGCCGAGACGGTTCTTGCGCAGCTTCGCTGGGTGCGGGTGAGCGATCCAAACGTGGATCTCTCCCGGTTCCCCGATTTTCTCATCGTCGGTCCGCAGCGGACCGGAACGACATGGCTGCACGCCAACCTGCGATTTCACCCGCAGGTGTTTCTGGCCGAGCCGAAGGAGCTGTTTTTCTTCAGCCGTCTGAAGACCCCGGACGACCCGCGCTTTCAGTCGAACAACCTCGGCTGGTACCTGCGGTTCTTCCGCGATCCGTGGTGGCGTTATCTGGCGAAGACCGCGATATCGCTGCGGCGCTACCGGCGTCTGTACCGGCCCCGCGTGCGCGGCGAGGCTACCGCCAGCTACGCGACGATCGACACCGATGTGATCCGCGAGATCGCGCTGCTTGCGCCCGAGGTCAAGGCGATCATGATGATTCGCGACCCGGTCGACCGGGCGTGGTCGCATGCCAAGAAGGATCTCGTCCGCAAGACCAGGCGCCGGGTGCGCGACGTTCCGGACGAGGAGTTCCGGCAGTTCTTCGTCCAGCCCTATCAGATCGGTTGCGCGCGTTACGTCCACAACTACGACCGGTGGGCAAGTCAGTTGCGCCCCGGGCACCTGCGCGCCTGGCTGTTCGACGACGTCCAGCGTCGGCCCGAGGCGATGCTCGCCGAGGTTATGGAGTTCCTCGGCGTCGACAGCGACCGGCGCTACATCGGCGACCTGGCCCGCGAAGCGGTCAACCCGACCGCGTCATCCGAAGTTCCGGAGCGCCACCGGTTGTTTCTGGAGGAGTTGTTCGCCGAGGATCTGCGGGCGCTGAAAGAGCGCTTCGGACTGAGTTGGACCCGCTGACCCCGGCGCGGTCCCGTGCGAAACGCACGCTCGACCCTCTTGCGATCCGAGGATGCGCGCGCCGCGCGCGTTCGATCCGCCGACATCGCGCGGTGATAGGGGTAGGCCTTGTGCCTGCCCCCGTGTCGGCAGATCAGGGCAACCACGAGGGTTGCCCCTGCAGGCAACCACGAGGGTTGCCCCTGCAGGCAACCACGAGGGTTGCCCCTGCAGGCAACCACGAGGGTTGCCCCTACTTGTCCCGGTGAAAGCCGGGAGCCCTGGATCCAGCGTCAGATGAAGGGCGGATGCCGGCTTTCGCCGGCGCACCTGGTAGTGCACGTGACCGGACGCGGGTTGTTTCCGACCCGGGCGCCGTCATAGAGTGCGACGGGCCCGCGCGGGAACGGAGGCGCTTATGCCCGTCCGATTCTCTGTCATAATTCCGGTTGGAACGGCGGCGACCCCGGCCGCCGTGCTGGACTCGCTCGACAGGCTGCGTTTTCCGAAGGACGAGTTCGAGATCGTCGTCGAGGCGGGCCCCAACCCATCGCGCAACCGCAACCGGGCGATCGCCAGGGCGGCGGGCGGCATCCTTGCTTTCGTCGACGACGATTGCGTCGTCGATCCCGACTGGCTGGACCGCGCGCACGCCTTTTTCACCGCCTACGAGCGCTACGACGTGGTCGGCGGTCCGCAACTGACGCCGGCCTCGGACGGATTCCTGGCCAGGGCATCGGGCTACGTGCTGGCGTCACGCTTCGGCGCCTACAGGATGGCGAGCAGGTACCGGCGCGGACCGTTGAACCTTGCAGCGACGGAAGTGAATCTGTCCTCCGCCAACATCTTCATCAAGCGGCATGTCTTCGAGCGTTGTGGTTTGTTCGATACCCGCCTGTGGCCGAACGAGGAAACCGAGCTGCTCTGCCGAGTCGAACGGGCCGGCGGGAGGATGGCTTACGACCCGGCGCTGGTTGTGTACCACAAGCGGCGCAGAGACCTCCGTGAGTTCGCCCGGCAGTGCTTCCGGTACGGTACCGGACGGGCGCGCCAGAACGCTCTCGTGGGTGTGCGCCGGCCCGGCGTGGGCGTGGTTGTGCCGTCGGCGTTTGCGGCGTACGTCGCATTGCTCCCGTTGCTGGGCACCGTACAGCCGTTGTTTTGGATTCCGGCCGCCGCTTACTGCGGTTTCAACTTGATCGCGTCGCTTCATGCCGCCTTGTCGTACAGGGACCGGTCGTCGGTGGCTGTTCTCCCGCTGCTGTTCCTGACGATTCATCTCGCCTACCCCATCGGATTCCTGCTGGAGTCCGCCCGGATCCGTATCTTCCACGGCCGGATCGGCGACGTCGACGCCGCCGCAGGGGATGGATTGGGTGCGGCCGTCGCGGCGGAACGGGGAGCCGGGCGATGAAGGTGATGATCGGCTACCCGCCCCTGGAGAGCGAGAAGGGGCAGGGGACGCTGGGGCAGAACCGGCAGTTCTCCTGGTTCAGTCATCCGTCCTACATTTACCCGATGGTCCCGGCACAGGCAGCGACGTGTCTTGCGCAGCAAGGCCACGAGGTGCTCTGGACCGACGCCATTGCCGAGGAATGGGAATACGGGCGGTTTCTCTCGTACTTCCTTCGCCAGGGCCCCGACCTCGTTGCCTTCGAAACCAAGACGCCGGTGGTCACCCGGCACTGGCGGATCATCAGGCAACTGAAGAGCCTGGCGCCGAGCACGAAATTCGTCCTGATGGGCGATCATGTCACCGCCCTGCCGGCGGAAAGCCTGCTCGCCTGCCCGGTGGACTTCGTAGTCGCCGGCGGCGACTACGACTTCGCGCTGCTGAGCATCTGCGATCACCTCACGACGAGGACGCCGTTGGAGGCAGGCATCTGGTTCCGGGACGGCGCCACCATTCGTTCCGGCGCCGCGCACGGTGCAGAAAAAAGGGACTACGATGCGCTGCCGCTCATCGACCGCGAGCTGACGCGCTGGGATCTGTACGGCGAGCACCTGTTCTACAAGCCGTGTACGTACACCATGGTGGGCCGCGATTGCTGGCGGCCGCGCTGCACGTTCTGTAGCTGGACGACGCTGTGGCCGCGCTTCCGTACGCGGTCGGCGGAGTCGCTGCTCGATGAAATCGGCCACATCCTCGACCGCTACCGCGTCAAAGAGATCTTCGACGACACCGGCACGTTCCCCGTCGGTGCGTTTCTGCGAACGTTTTGTCGTGGCATGATCGACCGGGGGTTCGCCCGTCGCGTGCATTTCTCCTGTAACATGCGCATCAACGCGCTGCGGCTCGGCGATTATCGGCTGATGGCCAAAGCCGGTTTCCGGCTGCTCAAGTTCGGAATCGAGTCGGCGAGCCAGAAGACGCTCGACATGCTCGGCAAAGGCACTTCCGTCGAGGACCTCGTCCGCGGCTGCAAGGAGGCCAAGGCGGCCGGTCTATCGCCGCATCTGACGACGATGGTGGGTTATCCGTGGGAGACCCGAGCCGAAGCGCAGGGCACCCTCGACCTCGTGCGCCGGCTCTTCGAGGACGGCTACGCCGATACGATCCAGGCGACGGTGGTCATCCCGTACCCGGGCACGCCGCTGTTCCGGCAGGCGGAGGCCAACGGATGGTTGAAGTACGGGCGCGACTGGGACACGTACGATATGACCTGTCCGGTCATGCACGCACCCTTCGACGACACGGAGGTCATGGACATGGTCAAGCGGCTGTACGGGTCGTTCCTGTCGCCGCGATTCATCGCACGCAAGCTTCTCTCCATCCGCAGCGCGGCCGACGTGATGTACTACGGGCGGGCGGCAAAGGTGGCGGTGGCCCACATGATGGACTTTCGACGGAGCGAACGGGACCTCGATGCGCCGCGAGGACCGGCACCGCCGGCGACCGCCGATGACCGCTAGTTGCGGGCCGGACTGAGATTGGCGTTCATCGGCGCCGCAGTCTCCATGGAAGACGAGCGTTGTTCGATCTGTCAGGCGGCTGTCCCGCCCCGAGTGGTGTTCGAGTTGCGGGCCACCGACGTCGACGAGCGGTTCTCGATTGCCGAATGCCCCGCGTGCGGTGTGCGGCGCACGCTGCCGGTACCCGACGACCTCCGGAGCTACTACGAAACGGAGCTTGCCCGGAGCATGATCAGCGCCCCGGGGCCCATCTTTGCCTGGCTGCGGCGCATGCTCTTGCGGCTGGAGGTGCGGCGGCTGCTGGCGTCGGACGAGCAAACATACCTCGATGTCGGCTGCGGCGCGGGCGCGGTGGCGTTGGCGCTTCACCAGCGCGGCCTTCGCGTCCGCGCGGCCGACGCCTGGGCGGCGCGGCCGCCTCTCCTCGCCGGCGCTCCCGCCGTCGTGTATCATCGACTCGACTTCGATCGCCACGAGATTTCCGGCTTACCGTCAGGGGATCGTTACACTGTCATCCTGCGCCACGTGCTGGAGCACTTGAAGGACCCGAGTGCATTCCTGCGTCGGTTGCAGGACTACGGTGCGCGCCGATTCTACGTGGTTGTCCCCAACAGTGGGGCGCTGGAGCGGCGCCTCCTTGGGTCTTACTGGTATCTCTGGGATCCGCCCCGGCACCTCTGGCATTTCGACGCGGAGTCGCTTCGCGCACTCTGCGACCGTGTCGGCCTGGAGGTTCGCGCCCTCGGCCACGACACGATCCCGAACCTGTTGCCGAGTGTGTACCGGTTGTTGCGGCTCCGCGGTTTCGGGGCGGCGGTGTGTGCGCCGTTCGGTCCCAAGAGCGCGCTGACCGCACTCTCCGCTCCGCTCAACTTCCTGCTGCCCGGCAACGTGGTCTGGCTGCTCGCGGAGGACACGCAACGGGCGCGCCCGTGCCGGCGTTTGCCCTGCACTCGGGGCTGAAGACCTACCCGAGCGGGCCCGGTGCGTGCTCCACGGAGTTCAAAGAACGGTTTCGTCAGCCCTCTTGACGCAGCGCGTGCTTGCGCGTATCGGTGCGGTCGCGATCGGGTCCCCGAGAGGGGTACCAAGGGAAGGGGGTGAAATTCCCCCGCTGCCCCGCAACTGTGAGGGAGGACGAGCGTCGCATGAAGCCACTGCCCGGCACCATCGGGTGGGAAGGCGCGACGCGAGGACGATCCCCAAGCCAGGAGACCTGCCTGATCGGTGAGCCGAATGCCTGCGCCCGGCGCAGGTCAACCTCCCGCGGGGGAGTCGGCGGCCGGTACCCGCGTTAAGCGCGTTCTCGTCCGAGCCTCGACACCCGTACGGGAAGAAGGCTCGTGTTGTATGCGGCGACGGGACGCGCAGCGCACTTACTTGCCCACTCTTGGCCGGAGGCCAAACGGCCTGATCGGTGTTTCTGTTATCGTCTCGGTGGGACTGCACCTCGCCGTCCTGGCCCTGGCGACTGCCGTCACTGTCCGCACCTCCCCAATCACGCATTTAGTTCCCATTGCGCTCTTGCCCGGCAGCGGGGCCGGCAAGACGACCAACGGGGGCGGCAGCGACCACCCGGAGAGTCGGCGCCCGGCTCCGGCCGCACAAGCCGAACCCCCGGCTGCCGCCCCATCCGCACCCGCCCCACCGGCACCCGCGGTCGACCCCGAGGCGTCGGAGCGCGCAATCCCCCGCGCACCGACTCGCCCGCGCCAGCGCCGGGAACAACCGCGGACCACGCTTGCCGCCGCCGTTACCGAGGCCGCAACCCGGAGTGCGGCGGTAGTGCACGAACTGGCCGCAGCCGCGGAGCGGTCGGATTCCGCTCCCGCCTCTGACCCAGCCCCCGCCTCGGGCACGGGCATTTCCGCGGGGCCGGGCTCGGGCACAGGCGCGGGCTCCGGGTCGGACGGGGGCGATACGCGGGCGCACTGCGTTTACTGTCCGGAACCGCGCTATCCGATGATTGCCCGGCAGCGCGGCTGGGAAGGGACCGTTCGCGTCAGCCTCGCTGTCGGCCGCGACGGCAACGTCCAGACCGCGAGCCTGCGCCAGTCGTCGGGTCACGGCACCCTCGACGAGGCCGCCGTCGCGGTTGCGCGCCGCAGCCGCTTCACGCCCCCCGAGACCAGCGGTCTCCCGACGCCACTGTTCGGCCATATCGAGTATCGGTTTCAACTCTCGCAGGCGCCGTGGTCGACGGCGCAGAAGGAAGAGAATGCCAGATGACGAACGCATGCGGTCTCCATTCGTCCGGCGCGATAATGATAATGCGGAGCGCGCCCAATCTGCCCGCCGCGATTATTGCCGCCGTGCTGGCAGCTACTTCGCCGGCCTGGGCGGACGAGGAACCGACCTCGCCGATGCCCCCTGCTGCAGGGGCGCAAGAACGCCCGCTCGAGACGGTCGTCGTCACCGCCACCCGCATTGCCCAACCGATCGAGGCGGCAACAACCTCGATCGACGTCATCACGGCCGACGATATCGAGAGCCGTCGCGCGGACAACGCGATCGAGGTTCTCCGTGACGTTCCGGGCGTCAATCTGGTGCAGCAAGGGTCCCCGGGTACCAGCGCGTCTCTGTTCATCCGCGGCGCCAACGCCGAGCAGACCCTGACCCTGCTCGACGGCGTCACGGTGAACAGCACCACACTGGGGCAATTCAACTACGGCACGCTGGTCACCGACAACATCGACCGCATCGAGGTCCTGCGCGGTTACGGTGGCACGCTATATGGGTCGGCCGCGGTTGGCGGCGTCGTCAACGTTCTCACTCAACCGGGCAGCGGACCGCCGTCGATTTCTCTGCGCGGCGAAGGCGGCAACGGCGGCACCCAGCGCTACGTCATGAACCTCGGCGGCAAGAAGGGGATCGTCGGCGTCAGCGGATCGGTAGGCTACGGCAGCTCCGGCGGTTTCCAGCCGGTCAACGACGATTACACCAACCTGACGAGCACGTTGCGGGTCGATGCCGACCTGGTCGAACGGGGCACGCTGCGCGGCTTTTTCCGTTACATCGACGCGGTCACCGGCCTCTACAACAACCTGTACTACCTCTCGCAGCCCGACCCGAACGCCCGCTTCAGCGACGAACTCTACCTCTTCAAAGGCGAATGGGAGCATCAGCCGCTCGACGCGTTCTCGTATCGCCTCTCCGGATACGTTACCCACGAGACCCAGGTGTACACCGACCCCGATCCGCCCTTTCCGGGCTCGTCGATCCGCTCCACGACGCCGACGCAAATCAACGACGGCCAGGCGCAGGCGAACTATTATTTCCGAAACATCGGTATCACTACGGCAGGTTTCGAGTTTCAGGAGCAACTGGCGCGGCCCAAATACCTCAACTCCGCCGCCAACGGCGGCACCGAATCGCAGAGCTTCGACGCCAGTCGATCCATGTACTCCGGTTACCTCCTGCAGCAGATCCTCCTGCTCGACGAACGCCTCATCGGTACCGGCGGATTTCGTGTCGACGCTTACGAGGGCTTCGGGGAAGAGGTCAGCCCGTCGTTCACCGCCGGCTACCGGCACGACTGGGACGATACCGAACGGTGGTCGACGCACATCAAAGGCTCGTACGCGGAGGGTTTTCGTGCGCCGACCTTCAACGAGCTGTACTTTCCCAACTACGGCAATCCCAACCTCGACGCCGAAACCAGTAGCGAGTGGGACGGCGGGGCCGAGCAGAATATCTGGGGCCCGGCGGTTACGGTCAGCGGAACCTATTTCTTTCGCCGCGCCAACCGGCTCATCCAGGGGGTCTTCGATCCGGCGACGTTCCTGTTTCAGGCGCAGAACGTCGGACGCGCCGACGTGCAGGGGGTCGAGACCGGTGTCATCCTCGCGCCGTTTACCGTTCTGGCCCAGGCTCCACCGCTGACCAACTTCACCTTGAAGGGCTGGTACACGTACCTCGACTGGGACGTGGTCGGCGGAAACGGTACACTGCTGCGCCGCCCGCACAACACCATGAGCGCAGTGGCGCGCTGGCAGTTTACCGACGCGTTCCGGTCCGACGACCGCATCGACATGACCGCGGCGGTGAACTTCGTCGGTAATCGCGCCGACGCCGACCCGACGACCTTTACGATCGCGACCAATCCCAACTACACCGTCGTCGACGGGGCCCTCACGTACAGCACTGCCGTACCCGAGGTGCCCTGGCTGGAGCAGATCGCGGTATACTGCCGTATCAACAACATGTTCGACCGTAACTACCAACAGGCACTCGGTTTTCAGGCGCCACCGATAAACTGGGTTCTGGGAACCCAGGTCACCTTCTAAGGGCGGGATGGGCCTGGGGAGGTTGCCAACTCGGGGGTCATGGGCCGTCGGCGTCCTGACCGGTTGCGTTGCCGTTGGCCTGGTTGGCGCACGGCTGTCGGCCGCCGAGCCGCAGCGGATTGTATCGCTGGCGCCGTCAATCACCGAGACGGTCTTCGCCCTCGGGGCAGGCGAGCGGCTCGTCGGCGTGTCGACATACTGCGACTACCCGCCGGAGGCGGCGCGGATAGATCGCGTCGGTTCGTTCCTGACGCCCAACATCGAGGCCATCGTCGCCGCGCGGCCGGACCTGGTTATTGGCATTCCGAGCCCGGGTAATCGCAACCCGGTCGAGTCGATCGAGCGCCTCGGCCTGCGTGTCCTCACGGTGGATCCCGAAACGATCGATCAGACCAAGGCGGCCATTCTCGCCATCGGCGAGGCTCTCGGCCGGGTATCGGCGGCACAGGAACTGGTAGCGCGCATCGATGCGGAGTTCGCCGCCGTCGAGGCACGCCTGACGGGCGTCGCGCCACGACGCGTCCTGATGGTCGTCGGTCACACCCCTCTGATCGCCGCCGGCAGGGGCACGCTGCAAGACGAACTCATCACACGCGCGCGCGGGCAGAATCTGGCCGGGGCGGCATCCGGGCGATGGCCCCACCTCAACCTCGAACTCGTGGTAGCCGCGGCACCGGAGGTGATCGTCGACACCAGCATGGGCAACGAGGAACGGGCGGGTTCTGCCGCCACCATGGAGTTCTGGCGGGCCTTCCCGACGATCCCCGCGGTGCGCAATCGCCGCATCTACGGATACGGTGCCTACGATGTCCTGCGTCCCGGTCCACGTATCGGCGCGGCGTTCGTCACCATGGCACGTTTCATCCACCCGGAGGCGTTCGCCGCCACCCCGTCGGCGGAAGCCAACACTCCCGCCGCAAGCGGACGGTAGGGCGCGCCACTGCGCCTTCGCGACGACCTCGCTCTCCGCCCCATCGTCGCCCTCTACTGTAAACCACCCCTACCCGACTGCCTCACTCTCATTGGCACAGAGGGCTGTCTTATCGAGCTTCGAGCCGAAACAGTGCGCGGCGAGTTTGTGAGCTTCGTCGAACACGGCCAAGTCCCAGCCGGCGACGCAGAGCTTCTCCTGTAGCTCCTCATTGGCACAGAGAGGCCCTCCGCCATTCAGGTCACGAACCGCCGGATCGTCTCGGCCGGCATGAACAGGGTCAGCGGATGCGAGGGGGTCGGCTCGAAGCCGAATCGCGCATAGAAGGCCGCAGCGGCTTCGTCCTTTGCATCGACGAACACGCCGATGCCTCCGGCGAGGTCGACAACCCGAGCAACTCGGTGAAGCGCCTCCACCAGGAGAACTTTTCCATAGCCGGCGCCCTGCCGTGCGCGGGCGACGGCGAGACGTCCAAGCCGAACCGCGGGGATCTGGTGTGGTAGCCGCCTGGCCCACTTCGCCGGTACGTGCTCACCGAGCATCTGACAGATCGAGATGGTGAAGAAGCCGAACACGGCTTTCGGCGCGGCGTCCTCCTCGTCCACCAGAACGAAGGTCTTGGAAATTCCTTTGCCGATGTGCTGCCGCGCGATCTGCTGAAGGTAGCGATTCAACGACTCTACCCCGCAGTCGAAGCGGCGGCGATCGTGGGTCGCGTCCAGCAGCTCGAACCTAAGCACGCACCGATTTCCGATGGAGGGCCTTGGCGGCCACCAGTGCTGCGTTCGGCCTGGGGGGGGTGTCGAGCAACTCGAAGATGCGTTTGGTCTGCTCGCGATTCAGGCGGATGATGGTTTCCCGCTCCAGGATCTCCTGTGCCTGGCGATGGGCTGCCTGCACCACGAAGCGATTGATCGACGCGCCCTCGAGATCGGCGGCGGCCTGAATGGTGCTTCGAATGCGCGAGGGAATGCGCGCCACCAGGCGTGACTTCTTTTCGGCCACAGCAGGCATGGTGCCAAGATGGCACCATGCCTGCCCGGCGTCAACCGGGCGAAAAAGAAAGCGCGCCAGGCCCGACTCGAACGGGCGACCTACGGCTTAGAAGGCCGTTGCTCTATCCACCTGAGCTACTGGCGCCCGGCTTGCTTCGCGCCCGCGGCGGCGGGTCGGGTACTTGGTCCCCCGTCTCGGAGGGACCGACCACGCCTACGATAACACGTCACGGTTCGTATCGGGGTGAGAGGATTTGAACCTCCGACCCCCTGCGCCCAAGGCAGGTGCGCTACCAGGCTGCGCCACACCCCGACAATCCCGCGTCCTGCAACTTCGGTCGGCTAACAAACACCCTGCGTCAAATCAAGCAAGTCCATCTTACCTCGTCTCACGGCTCAGTCCCGCCCGCGAGAAACGCGATCAGTGGCGGTCGGAGTGCGGCGCAGGCGCGGGCACGGTGACTGCGGGCTTGTTTCGCCTCCGGCGCCGCCTCCGCAAAGGTACAACCCAACTCGGGGTCGAAGAACACGGGGTCGTAGCCGAAGCCCCCACTGCCCCGGGGCGTCTCGGTGATGCGCCCTTCGCACACCCCCTCGGCCACCCGCGTGCCCCCGTCCGGCCGAGCCACAACGATCACGCATCGAAACCGCGCCGTGCGGCGCTCCGGCGGCACTCCCGATAGATCTGCAAGCAAGCGGGCGGCGTTCGCCTCCGCGCCCGTCCCCGGTCCGCCGTAACGCGCGGAACGAACCCCCGGCGCGCCCCCCAGAGCATCCACCTCGAGCCCCGAGTCGTCCGCCAGCGCCGCGTATCCCGTCCACCGCACGACCGTCAGAGCTTTCTTGGTCGCGTTGGCGACGTAGGTGGCGCCGTCCTCCTCCACCTCGGGCACGCCGGCGCAATCGGCCAGCGACCGCAGCGAGATCGGCAGGTCCCCCAGCAGGTCGGCGAACTCGCCCAATTTGCCGGGGTTGGTTGTTGCAATGACGAGAATCGGCTTCGCCACGGCAGGTTAGCGGTTCGTACGCAGCGTGCGGCGCTGCACCGCGGTGAGTTGGCGAATGCCACGTGCGGCAAGATCCGTGAGTCGGCCCAGGTCGGCGCGGCTGAATGGCGCCCCCTCGGCGGTACCCTGAACTTCGACCAGACCGCCGCTTCCGGTCATGACCACGTTCATGTCGACCTCTGCACCCGCGTCCTCCGCGTAGCAGAGGTCTAACAAGGGACGCCCGCCGACAATGCCGACGCTCACGGCCGCCACCGATCCGGCGAGTGGATCGGTCTTCACCGCCCCGGTCCGGCGGAGGTGTCGAACCGCCAGGGCAAACGCCACGTAAGCGCCGGTGATGGACGCCGTGCGGGTTCCTCCGTCGGCCTCGATCACATCGCAGTCGAGCCAAACGGTGCGCGGCCCGAGCGCCTCGAGACGCGTCACTGCGCGGAGACTGCGACCGATCAATCGTTGGATCTCGTGGGTTCGACCGCCCACGCGACCCCGCGCCGCCTCGCGTGGTATGCGCTGCCGACTCGACCCGGGGAGCATCCCGTACTCAGCCGTCACCCATCCCTTGCCGGTATCTCGCAGAAATGGCGGCACCGATTCCTCCACCGACGCCGTGCAGACCACCCGGGTTCGCCCCACTTCGACAAGAACCGAACCCGCGGCACTTCGCACGTAGCCAGGCGTCAGCCGTACTGTCCGCATCTCGTGTGGTTTGCGCCCGTCGTCCCGCATGCGAATCCCTTTCCGATCTGCAGCCCCATACCAGCCCCCGGACGCCGCTCGCAACTCCGCGCATTCACGAAGCGACAACAAATCGCCGCTTGCGCCGACTCCGAAAGGCTGTTAATTTTTTAACGCACGAAGCGAGAATGCATGGAGAATCTGCTGGTTAAAGGCGCGCACCCGGTGATGGAAAAGATCCTCAGCATTTCGCAGAGGGTCGCCGTCACCGATTCGACCGTCCTGATCATGGGCGAAAGTGGCACGGGAAAGGAATTGATAGCGCGCTTCATTCACAGCAACAGTCGGCGCGCGGCCAATCCATTCATTGCCGTCAACTGTGGCGCGATACCTCCGGACCTGCTGGAGTCGGAGATGTTTGGCCACGAGCGAGGAGCGTTCACCGGCGCGGTCGGCGCGCGTATGGGCCTGTTCCAGTTGGCCAACGGCGGCACGATCTTTCTCGACGAGATCGCCGAGATGAGTGCGAATCTTCAGGTCAAGCTGCTGCGGGTACTGCAGGAACGGGAGATTCGTCCGGTCGGCGCGGATCGCACGATCAAGGTCGACGTTCGCGTGGTCGCGGCCACCAACCGCGACCTTGCGACCGAGGTGGAGAAGGGCAGGTTTCGCGAGGACCTGTTCTATCGCCTGCAGGTGATCCCGATCGTTATTCCACCGTTACGCGAGCGGCGCTCGGACATCCCGCTGCTGGTGCAGCACTTCCTGGAAAAACACAACGCCCAACGCCCCGGCCAGCCGACCCGCATCGCCGACGATGCGATGGTCCACCTCTGGGAGTACGACTGGCCCGGCAACGTCCGTGAACTCGAGAACCTCATCGAACGGATGGTGGTGTTGAGCGACGACGGTGCGATCCGCGTGGAGAGCCTGCCGCCAAACATCCGATCGTTCATTTCGGACAAGAAGATCCCGCGGCCGACACTCACGGACGAAGGCATCGATTTGAACCAGGCGGTGGAGGAGTTCGAGTATCGGTTGATTGACGAAGCGCTGCGGCGCACCAAAGGCAACAAGCAGGCGGCGGCGCGGTTGCTCGGGTTGAAACGGACCACGCTGGTAGCCAAGCTCCGGCGCAAGACTGGTGTGGCCGGACCGACGACGGGGTACGTCCTCTAAAGCGGGCTTCGCGCGGCGCGGAAATGGAACGACCCATCATGGACAATCCGAAGGGGCACATTCTGATCGTCGACGACGACCCACACGCGGTGGAAATACTGACCCGCATGCTCGGTCGAGAGGGCTACAAGTGCGTGGGCGCATCGAGCGGTCGGATGGCATTGGAGAAGCTCAAGCAAGAACCCGTCGACGTTATCCTGTTAGACGTCATGATGCCGGAGATGGACGGGCTTCAGGTCTGCCAGCGCTTGCGCGAGGACGAGGCCTTACGCCAGATTCCGGTAATCCTGCTCACCGCCAAGGACGACATCGACACACGGTCCAAGGGCATGATGCTCGGGGTTAGCGAGTACCTCACCAAGCCGATCAACAAGCGCGAGTTGTTTACGCGCATCCAGGCTCAGGTGCACGCCCGCGCCCTCGGGCGCAAGTTGAGCGAAACGGCCGTCGCCGTCGAAACGTCCGATAAATCGGAGTGATCTTCCGAGGCCACCGGCCCTACGAGGTGTCCCGGAACGCGTTGTCCCGGGTCCGCCCTCGTGTTACTAAACGCCCTCTGCGCAACGGCGCGGCCACCCGTGTGAGCGGATGGCATACCGAACGGCATGCAGCTCGCAAATCCCAGCACTTATCGGATCGATCTCGAGGGGACGCGCGCCCGCCTCGCGCAACTGCACGAGGTGACGGATAGCGCCGAGCGCATCGCTCTCCTGCTCCAGGACGATCCGGACCCCGACGGCATTGCCAGCGCCATCGCGCTGCGCACCGTGCTGGGTCGCAATCGTGCGACCACGCCGCTGTTCGCCTTCGGAGAAACCACGCGGGCGGAAAACCTCGCCATGCTGCGGCTCCTCGACGTACCGATCGAACCGGCCGACACCGAGACCCTGCGCGGCTTCGCGTGCGTGGCCCTGCTGGATGTGCAGCCGGCCTATTTCGATAGCCGGCTGCCGCAGGCCCATGTCGTCATCGACCATCACCCCAGGGTAAGTCCTGTCGAGGCCAGCTATTGCGATTTGCGATCGCAGTACGGGGCCACCTCGACCATCCTCACCGAGTATCTGGAGGCCGCCGCAGCCGACGTCAGCCAGCGCCTGGCGACCGCGCTGCTGTACGGAATCAAGAGCGACACGCTCATGTTGAACCGGGAAACGGGTCCGGCGGATCTCCGGGCGTTCATGTCGCTGTATCCCCTCACCAACTACAGCATACTGCGGCGCATCGAACGCCCCGAACTTCCCCTCGCCTTTGCCGACTTCCTGGCGCGGGTTCTCCCGCGCGTACGTAAGCGCAACGGATTGCTCACGTTGCACGTCGGCAAGGTGGAGCGGGAGACCGTGATCCCCCAGCTTGCGGACTTCTGCATGCAGTTCGAATCGACGGAATGGGTAGTGGTCTCCGGTAAGTGGCAGGGAAGCGTTGTTCTGTCGGTTCGTAACCCGGGGTACGTTCGCAGCGCCGGCGACGTCGTCCGCAAGCTGTTCGCCGGCATAGGCCGTGCCGGCGGGCACAGATCGATGGCCAAGGCCGTGGTCCCGCTCCGTCACTGGCGCAGTGCCTTCGGCTCCACCCAGGATCGGCACATAGGCGAACACATCGAGGCCGCCTTCCTGCGCGAGATTTACGGGAGTCCCGCGGCGCTGGACGCCGGAGTGCAGGCGTAGAACGGGAGCGCCAATGGGGGCTGACGTAGCAGGCGGGCGGTGGCCCGCGGGGTTGGTGTTCGGATTGCGGTTCTTCGCCTGTCTGCTCGGTTTCAGTGTCCTGTTCTGGGCCTTCAGTCTTCACGAACAACTTGGCCCCTTGCAGCGGGCGATCGCTGCGGCGTCCGCGGTGGGAGCCCGTCTCGCCGGCGGCGCGGCCTTCGCGCAAGGCGAGGACGTCGTGGTCAATGCAATGGTGATGAATGTGAACCACGAGTGCACGGGGATATTCGTCTTCGTGCTGTTCGCAAGTTTCGTCCTCGCCTATCCGGCTAAGTGGTCGGCCCGGCTGGTAGGGCTGGCCGTCGGCCTGCCCCTGTTGTTCGCAGTCAATGTGTTCCGCCTGGCGACACTCGCGCGCATCGTCGAAATCTACCCGCAGGCGTTCTTCTACTTCCACGAGTACGTCTGGCAGGGCATCTTCATGGTCTTCGTGTTGGTGGGTGCGCTCGCATGGGCGGAGCGGGCGGAATGAGCAAGATACGCTTCCTGGCGGTCTTTCTGTCGGTCTTCGCCGTGCTGTTGGTCGTGTGGCGCCTGACGCCTCTGGCGCAGTGGTACACCGATGCCATGATCGCCGTCGGGAGCATCGCGGGCCCCGCTCTGCACGGCTGGGTTCTGCGGCCTCCGTCGCAGCCCGGAGGCGCTCCGAGCTGGGTGCGCGGCGGCGACCGAGTCGACCTCGCCATCCAGTTCGACGCCCTGGCGGTTGGAGTGGTTCCTCTCCTCGCCCTGCTCGCAGCCACCCCCGGGCTGGGAGCACGCCGGCGGGCGATCCTCATGGGCGTCGCCTGCATCATCAACGTGCTGATCGACGGTCTGATCGTCGCCCTGTTCCCGTTGCTGGTTTACTACAAGAATGCGTTTACCGACGTCATCGGGACTTTCCTCGGCATCGTCGCGTTTGTGGGCGCGCCGGTGATCATCTGGTTCGCCCTGACGTTCCGCGAGCTCAAGCCCATGCTGCCGTCGCTTCGTCCCCGCGTGCGCGCCACTTCGTAAAGGACAGAAATCGCCCGAACGCGCTTGCATCTTCGGCGCCGTCCGTGGATATACTTATATATATGGATCGCTCACCGACATATGAAGGCACTGCACAGCCGGGTAAGACGGACCAATGACGACAACAAGCCGGGGGCACACCGGCGCAAGACCTTTAAGGAGATCGTATGCGAAATCCTGAACTGCGCCTGGAAGATCTCGTGACACGCGGTAAGCGCGGACGGGAAGAAACGAAACTGATGAACGTCAAGGTGCCGGCGACCGTCCTCGCGCGCATCGACCGGGTTGCCAACAGTCTCGGTGCGACCAAGACGGAAGTCGTCATTGCAATTCTCAACGAAGGGCTGGACTCGGCGGAATCCGAGCTCAAGGGCTGGCGGCCGCCGCCGAAACCGTCGATACCAAAGGAACGTCGTTGCTCGGTCAAGGGGTGCGAACGCGAGCGCGTTGCCAAGAGCCTCTGTGCAACACATTACCAGGCGCAACGTCGTGCCCAGATCTGACTTCCCCCCTGCCGCTCGCAAGCGGCATTCCTGGCGACCGGCCCTCGCCGCCGTCGCAGTCTTCGGCGGCATGTTGACATTCGGCAGTTGCGGCGGGGACGACCTCCTCATCGGCACCAATATTCCGCCGACGCTGATTCCGTTGACCCCGACGCCCGAGTGCTTCCCAAACGGCCGCTCCTGCACACGCAGTCAGGATTGCTGCAGCGGGGTATGCTTCACCACCACCAAGACCTGCCAGTAGGATCCGCGATCTTCAGCCGACGAGCAACCAGAGCAACCAGAGCGACCAGACGACGATGGCAACGGTTACCAGCCGCCCGCCTACAAACGCGGTCTGCGGTGGCCTGAGGCGGCGGCGCAATCGGCGGTCGATGCTGGCGCTTCCTTCGCGCGCCACGGCAATCACTTCCCACCGCGTGAATCCGCCGGCCCGCAAGCGCTCGTCGAGCCGGCGGCGTGCTCCCGCAGCGTCATCGTCGACCAGATCGACCAATCGGACGAGAGCTTCGTATCGTTCCATGGCGCCTCGATCCCTCGGCGCAGGCGCTGCGAGGCCCCGCCTGCCAGCTACTCGCCCCCTACCCGCACGACCATCTCTGCCGTCGGGCCCGCATTGCCGTCCGTGTCACGCAAACGGGCGCTGAGTAACGTCTCTCCTGCCGGGAAGGTCAGGGCCTCGTTGACCAGCGTGCAGAACTGCATCACCGACCCCGCCCCGGCAAAGACGAAATTCCCGCGCACGGTCTGCGTGCACGCGAAGTCCGTCTCGGCAAACACCTTGAATCGGCAGGCAAGGTCGTTCAGCGCACCGCTGACCGCCGTCTCGGCATCGAAACGCGGGGGCACGATCGCCGGCACGCCACCCCGGGTCGGGATGGTGCCGTCGCACACCGCGGTAGTCGGCGTTCCGAGATCCCGCGAACTGACGATCTGCAGGTCGGGCTGCGCCGTTCCGAGACCGTCGCCGTTGAGCAGGATCGTCCCGATCGCCAGTCGGCTCACCCCCAGCCGGCCTTCGACGAAGAGGATGAAGCCGTCGCCGGCAGACACCCGAAACACCGGGCGATTCTCCGCATCCCGCATCGCCGGCGCGGCGACCGTGCCGCTCCCGTCGGCCACCCCGAACCAGGTAATTACGGGCCCGGTCAACGGCGGCTCGGTAGGTGCAGGTTCCGCCGTAGTCGTCGGTGTCGCCGCGGCCGTTGCCGTTACGGTCGGCGTCGCCGTTGCGGGCGCCGTGGGGATCGTAGTCGGCACCGCCGTCGGCGTCTCGGTCGGAGCAACGGTCGGGGTCGGAGTCGCCGCGGCGCTTGGTGTGACAGTCGCCGCCAACGTCGCGGTAGCCGTCGGAGACGCACTCGGCCGCGCCGTCGTTGTTGCTGTCGCCTCTCGGGTCGGCGTCGCCGTCGCGACCGTCGAGCCACCACCGCTGCCGCTCCCGCCGCCGCTGCATCCCGAGGTAACCGCGGTCAGAACCAGCGACGCGCTTACCACCGCGCCGAGCCGGACGACGCTCCAGCACCTGATCGATCTTCCCGACATCGAAGCAGGGCTATTACGCACCCGGGCACCTGTCAACACATGCCTCGAGAGCACCCGCAACTGTCTCGACATGCACCCTGCCGGCGGCTACCGCCTCACTCGCCTTCCGGCGCCGTCGTGGCGAAAGCAGGGCGCGGCCCCTCGGCCGGCGCCGCTTCGGCTTCGTCCGCAATCGCGCGTTCGAGCCGCTCCACATCGCCCGGCGCCAGGTTGAAGTAGCGGGCCTCCGGATGGTGGAGCACCAGCGCGCTCACCGAGCCCTCCGGGTCCATCATGAACCCCTCGGTCAACGACACACCAATGTGACGTTCGACCTCCAGGAGGCGGAAAAGCTGCTGCTGGTCTTCCAGCCGAGGACAGGCCGGATAGCCGAAGGAAACCCTGATGCCGCGGTAGCGCGCCTTGAAAAGATCCTGCGGGGTCGTTTCGGGAGGATCGGCGAAGCCCCACATCGCACGGATCTTTCGATGCAAGACCTCGGCGAAGGCCTCGGCGCTTTCGAGCGCGAGCGCTTGCAAGACATGCGACTTGAGGTACTCGCCTTCGCGCTTCCACTGTTCCGCCAGCGCCCGCACTCCGGGCCCGACCGTCGTCGCGAACAGGCAGATGTAGTCGGTCAGCGCCGCGTCGACGGGTTGCACGAAATCCGCCAGACACAGATGCGGCGGTGCCTCCTGTCGGCCGAAGCGGAAACGCTCGCAGACGTTACGGCCATCGCTGGTGAGCACGAGCAGCACGTCGCCTTCCGCCACCGCCGGAAAGAACCGGTACACGGCACGCGCGGTCATGTCCGGACGAGAAAGCATGACTTCTTCGACCGCAGCGACCTGGCCCCGTAACTCCCGGGCTCTTTCGTCGCCGGCGGCCAGCGCTTCCTCGAACTTGCCCTTGAACCCGAGGTGGCGCGTGTACAGCATCGCCGGGTTGATGTGGCGGAATACCTCGTCGAGGTCGTAGTGCTCGATCGCGTGCAACCGCAAGTCGGGCGGCGTCGGCACCACGGCCACCCGAGGCACGGCCGACCGTGGGGGTGCCGCCACCGGACCGGTTGCCATCTCGGACCGCCGCGGTCCGCTGGCCAGAACGTGCCTGGTCTCCGCGAGCAGACGATCCGCGAGCGCGGCCCGTCGCGACTCGTCCATGAGCCGGTTTGCAAGGTCCAGCCCGCTCATGGCGTCTTTCGCATACGCCACAATACCGTCATATTCGGGAGCGATCTTGAGACGGGTAAAGCGATTGGACAGTGCGGCGCCACCGACGAGGATGGGGCAATCGACCCCTGCCCCCTTAAGATCCTGCGCCGTGACCACCATCATCTGCGCCGATTTCACCAGCAATCCGGACAGCCCGATCACGTCTGGGCGGTGCTGGCGATACGCGGCAATCAACTCCTCGGGCGGCACCTTGATGCCCAGGTTCACCACCCGGTAGCCGTTGTTGCTCAGGATGATGTCCACCAGGTTCTTGCCGATGTCGTGCACGTCGCCCTTGACGGTCGCCAGCATCAACTTGCCCTTAACCGCCGTTTCCCTCCGCTCCATGCGTGGTTCGAGATGGGCAACGGCGGCTTTCATCGCTTCCGCCGACTGCAGGACCTCGGCGACGATCATTTCGTTGGCGGCAAACAGCCGTCCCACCTCGTCCATCCCCGCCATCAGCGGCCCGTTGACGATTTCCAGCGGCTTACGCGTATTCAAGGCCTCGTCGAGATCGGCAAACAGTCCGTCCCGAGAACCCTCGACGACGTACCGGGCGAGGCGCTCATCGAGCGGCAGGTCCCGACCGCGTTGTGCCCGTTGCTTCGGCGCCCGCGCCCTGAAATGCGCCGTGAAAGCCGCGATGGGATCGTCGCCACGCCACCATATGAGGTCCTCGGCAAGCCGGCGCTCCTCCTCGGGAATCGAAGGGTAGCGCTCGAGCTTCTCGGCGTTGACGATCGCCAGATCGAGACCGGCCTGCACGCAGTGGTACAGAAAGACGGCGTTGAGCACTTCGCGCCCGGCCGCCGGCAGTCCGAACGACACGTTCGAGACTCCCAGAATCGTCTTGCACTCCGGCAGGGCCGCCTTGATGAGGCGGATACCCTCGATCGTCTCGACGCCGGCACCGACGTAATTCCGATCGCCGGTGCCCACCGGGAACACCAGCGCATCGAAATAGATGTCCTCCGGCGCCACCCCGTACTTGGCCGTCAACAGCTCGAACGAGCGCTGCGCGATCGCCAGCTTGCGCGCCCGGGAAATCGCCTGAGCCTGCTGCTTGTCCTCGTCGATGCAGCCGACGACCAGCGCGGCGCCGAAGCGCCGCGCCAGTGGCACGACCCGCGCAAAACGCTCCTCACCGTCCTCCAGATTCACCGAATTGACGATCGACTTGCCCGGCGTGCGTTGCAGTGCCTGCTCGATCGCGCGCGCGTCGGTCGAATCGATCATCAGCGGCACTTTCACCTTCTTGCCGAGGACCTCGACAAATGCCGTTAGATCCGCGGCCTCGTTGCGATCCGGATCCTGGAGGCAGACATCGAGGATGTGCGCTCCGGTGCGCACCTGCGCCCGGCCGACCTCGGCCGCCTGATCGATCTCGCCGGCGGCAATCAGGTCCTTGAACTTGCGGCTGCCGAGAACGTTGGTGCGTTCGCCGACGATAACGGGTCGCGTGTCCTCGTCGACGATCAGCGACTCGATGCCGCACACCGCCGCCCGCCGCAACACGACCGCGCGCCGGGGTCGATGACGGGCGGCGACGGCCGCCAGCAGAGCGATGTGCTCCGCGGTGGTGCCGCAACAACCGCCGACGATGTTAACCCACCCTGCCGCACAAAAGCGCTCGACTTTTTGCGCCAACATCGACGGCAACTCGTTGTACCGGCCCTCCTCGTCGGGCAGGCCCGCATTCGGGAATACCGAGATCGGAAAGCGCGACACCCCCGCAAGCGTGCGCAGGTGATCGGTCATGAAGTCCGGACCCGTGGCGCAATTCATGCCGATGGCGAAGAGATCGCGGTGGGCCACCGATACGTACAAAGCCTCGATCGCCTGGCCTGCCAACATCGTACCCATGGTCTCGATCGAGACCGACAGCACCACAGGAACGCTTTGCCCGAGCCGAGCAAAGGCGTCATCGATGCCGAAGAGCGACGCCTTGACGTTGAGAGTATCCTGCTGGGTTTCCAGGTAGAGGAGATCGACGCCCCCTTCCACCAGAGCCGCAGCCTGCTCGCCGTAGGCGCCCCGCACCTCGTCGAAGGTCACACCGCCAGTCACCGAAATGCTCTTCGTCCCCGGCCCCATCGCGCCGGCCACAAATCGGGGCCGCCCCGGCGTACTGGACTCTTCAGCCGCCGCCCGTGCCAATTCGGCGGCGCGCCGGTTGATGGCGTCAACCTGCCCCGCCAGCCCGTACTCCGCCAGGACGACGCGTGTGCCTCCGAACGTGTTTGTCTCGATGATGTCGGCGCCGGCGGCGAGGTACCCGCGATGAATGCCGCCGATCACGTCGGGACGAGTCAGGACAAGGTTCTCGTTACAGCCCTCCAGTGCCGCGCCGCCGAAGTCCTCGGCGGTCAAGTCCGCCGCCTGGATTGCCGTCCCCATCGCCCCGTCGAGCACGAGGATGCGCTCCTCCACGGCGGCGTGAAGCGCACTTATCCGCTCCTGTCGTGACATCCGCTTCGTGTCTAGCGCACATGCCGTGGCAACGCCATGCGCCCCGGACTGAAGGCCGCAGACCCGATATCCCGGCCTCTCTCACTTCGCGGTCGCCGTGCGGGGCTCGACCGCACGCAAGTCACGGACGGGGCGACGCACTCTGGCGGTGCGGGCGCGCGCCCGCCGGCCCGCGGCGTGCGCGTTCTCGGCACTGCGTCCGGCCGCTTCCTGCAACTCCCGGAACGAGCTTTCCAGGGCTTCGATAAAAACGTGCAAGTCCGGGATCATCTCCCAATCCCCGTTGATGCCCCAGTACAGCCCGCCGTTGTAACTGAACAACCCGACGACCAGGGCGAGGTTCTCGAAGAGGGGGACGACGGGATACGAAGTCAGCATCCGTGCGCCGTGCAGGTAAAGAGGGATCTGCGGCCCCGGTACGTTGGTGACAATCAAGTTGTACGGACGCGCCCGCGAAGCCAGCCGCACCGCCTGGACGAGAAGATTCGGTACCGTCCAGTCGCTGATGGCCGTCAGAACCTCGCCGCCCAGCGCCTGCTTCGATTCCTTGAGGTCTTTCAGAGTCTCGGTAACCGCGTGCAGACGCGCCACGGGATCGGCAAGCTGCACCGGCAGGGGCGCCTGCATCTGAGTGACGCGGTTGCCGAGCTGCCCGTGCTGATCGGCGCTGCGTACGCTAACGGGCACACCGGCACGGATGTCGAGGCCGTCCGGATCGAGTCCTCGCTGGCCGAAGAACTTGCGCAACGCACCGCTGACTACAGCGAGTACGACGTCGTTGAGCGTGCCGCCGAGGACGTTCTTTACGGCCTTGAGGTCGGCCACCCGCATCGTCGTCCAGTCGAAGCGGCGGTGTGGACCGATCTCGACGTTAAGTGGCGTCTCGGACGTGGGATTGAGCGACGGGGCAAAGGTCTCGACGAGGCCGACGGCGGCGTCGAGGAGACGCGCCGCGGCC
This sequence comes from Candidatus Binatia bacterium, assembly GCA_023150935.1. Taxonomy (NCBI): domain Bacteria; phylum Candidatus Binatota; class Binatia (SeqCode); species Binatia bacterium. The sequence goes on from JAKLJW010000002.1 coordinate 204,238, forward strand.
GCGGGCGGATCGCGCATCGCGTCGGCGATCTCGCGAGCAAGGACAAACGGTTGGCCGGTTCGGCGAACCGCCTCGTCGAAGACCAGACGCGCCGGGGTCGGCCGCGGCCGCGGCCGCCACGGCTCCGCCACCGTTTCGTCGACCTCGGGAAACGGGCTGAGCAGCACCGACATCAGATCGGCACCCGAGACCCCGTCGATCATGCAGTGGTGCGTCTTGCTCACCAGGGCAAAGCGGTCGCCTTCCAGCCCCTCGACGATCCACATCTCCCACAGAGGTCGCCGCCGGTCGAGCGCCTGCGATTGTATCCGGCCGACGAGGCGCTTCAGTTGCCGCTCGTCACCGGGATGCGGCAGGGCAGTGTGGCGCACGTGGTAGGCTAAACGGAACCGGTCGTCGTCGACCCAGACCGGGATCCCCTCGTAAGGTACGTGCATCAGTCGCTGCCGGAAACGCGGCACCATGTGGAGGCGCGCCTCGATCGACCGCCGTACCCGCTCGATATCCACGCCGCCTCCCACGGTCCGTAACGGTCCCGTTTCGAAGATCAGCACGCCGCCGACGTGCATGTGGCAACTGTCGTCCTCCAAACCCAGGAACGACGCATCCAGAGCGCTGAGCCGCTCGTAGTACGCCATGCTTCACCTCCACGTCGCAGTCGGAATGAGCCCTTGTCTAGCACGTCACGGTGGGCGAAAAGAAGCCGCGTACAACGCGGGGTGGGGTGCGGATGTCATTGAACCGGAAGCTCTTCTGGATCGCCGTGCTGTATTTCGCCGAAGGCCTGCCCTTCGGCATCGTCGTCGACACCCTGCCGGTGTACTTCCGCGTCCACGGCGTTTCGCTCACCGCCATCGGCTTGATGAGCCTGCTCGGCGCCCCCTGGACGCTGAAAGTGGTCTGGGCGCCGCTGGTCGACCGCTTCGGACCGTATCGGCGTTGGATACTGAGCTGTCTCGCACTGATGGCGCTGAGCCTCACCGCACTGCCGCTGGCGCCGGCGGTCGATCCGGGCCCGCTGGTATGGGCGCTACTCTTCGCTTTCACCCTGGCATCGGCGACCCAGGATATCGCCATCGACGCTTACACGATCAACCTCCTTGCGCCCGGGGAAGAGGGCGTCGCCAACGGTGTGCGCCTCGCCGCTTATCGGGTCGCGCTCATCGTTGGCGGGGGTGGGCTGGTGATGCTTGCCGGTGGCCTCGGCTGGACGGCGGTCTTCCACGCCGCCGCCGGACTGCTGATCGTCGCCGCGCTGGCGGTGGCGCGCAGTCCCTTGCTGCCGCGCCCGCCGGCGGCCACCGGCGGGAGTTGGTTCCGACCGCTGCGCGATTGGATCCTGCGCCCCGGCGCCCCGGCCGTGTTCCTGTTCGTGCTTACTTACAAGCTCGGAGACGCCAGCATGGGACCGATGGTCAAGCCCTTCTGGGTGGATCGCGGCCTGAGCCTGGAAGAGATCGGTCTGGTGTCGACAACCCTGGGCATCGCCGCGAGCATCGTCGGCGCACTGGCGGGTGGGCTGCTGACCAGTCGCTGGGGCATCTTCACCGCCCTGTGGAGCCTCGGCCTGCTCCAGGCCCTCTCGAACCTCGGCTATGCCGGCGTCGCCGCGCTCGACGGCGGCCGGCCGGCGATCTACGCCGCTTCGCTGTTCGAGAGCTTCACCGGCGGCCTTGGCAACGCCGCCTTTCTCGCCTTCTTGATGCACATCTGCGACAAGGAACGCGCCGCCACGGAGTACGCCATGCTATCGGCCGTGTTCGGCCTGACGCGCTCCCTGGCCGGAGCCGTCAGCGGGCTTGGCGTTACCGTCCTCGGATACGGCAGCTACTTCGCGATAACCTTTTTTCTGGCGTTTCCGGCGTTCGCCCTGCTGCCATGGATCCGCGGCTGGGCTGCGAACGATCGGGAGCTGCATTCGTAGGGAGCCGATCGGAGTGCACCACGGCGCGCCCCCTTCGCCACGGGTTCGGCGCGAGCGGCCGCCCACAACCCAACGAAGGGGCCGCGGGTAGTGTGGCGCAGGAGGCACGGGCGTGGCACCCTGCCAGCGCATGCGCGCTCCCATCGTTATCTGTGCACTGGCAGGCTTCCTCGGCAGTGCCGGCGCGTTCGGTGCGCCAGCCGCCGGCCAGTTCGGCCCCCAGGGAGTCGTGCGCGAGTTCTGTCAGCTCGACGGCATGGGCCAGCGCGTGACCATGCCGGGGTGGTCGAAGCTGGCGCCGCTGGTGGGGTGGACCCTGGAACCGGCATGGGATCGCGTGGTTGTCGTCGCCAGTTATGTCGTCGGACCGCCGCGACCGATCGACGGCAGCACTGCCCTCGCGATCGACGTGCAATACAGCGTGGTCGGCGAGATCTCGGCCGCCGGCTTCCGCGCCGAGCCGGCGCTGGAAACGCTAACGCTCATGGTCGACGCTCCCGGCTCCGGCAGTTGGCGCATCCTCGGACCGCCCCCGCCCCCGCACCTGTTCGCCGATCGGATCGACGTTGCCGAAATGCGCGCCTCGCTCACGCATGGAAGTGCGCGCTTCGTTCCCGACTCGCTCTTCGTCCGGGGCATGTTCCAGGCCGCGGGATGGCAGATCCCGCATCTGCCGGTGGCCGAACTGCTGAGCAGCCGAGCGTTTCGCACCGTCGACAAGCCGGCCGCTGGCGACGTCGTTGTCTATCTGGACGGGGAGCAGCCATATCACCTGGGCATCCTCGCCGGGACCGACGCGGTGGTCTCTTCGACAATCAACGCCGGCTTCGTGCGCGCGCCCGTCGGCGCTTTTCCCGGCGAAGTCCGCTACTCGCGCCTGGTCGGCCTCCCGGGCGTGGTCGCGCGGGATGACGAGGGTGTCAGTCGGGAACTGCGCCGGCGCCGGCCGGGAATGGGTCTCGACCCGAGCCCACCGGCGGGGCCGACGACCGGACCGACACCGACTGCGGGCCGACCGCGAGGGGAAGAAACACGATGACCCATGACCGTCGGCGTTTGCTGCCGATCGAGGCTAACTCCCCGGGCGAGGTGTTCTGATGCCAACCGCAAGTGAGATTCTGGCCGGATTTGCAACCGAGTTGCGCTTCGAGGCGTTACCGGCGGCGGTCGTCGATAAGATCGTACTGCATACGCTCGATCTCCTCGGGGTCGCGTTGGCGGCAACGCCGACGGACTTCGGGGCGTCTATGTTGAGCGCCGTCCGGAAACTCTCCGGCCCGGGCGGGTGCACCGTGGTCGGCACCACCGACACCCTTCCGGCGGCGTGGGCCGCCCTCGCAAACGGTACTCTGGCCCACGGGCTCGATTTCGACGACACGCACAGCACGTCGGTCGTACATGTCAGCGCGAGCGTCGTGCCCGCGGCGCTCGCGGCGGCCGAGGACCGCGGCGCGGACGGCCCGCGGGTCATTGCCGCCCTGGCGGCTGCGATGGAGAGCAACATTCGTATCGGCCTCGCGGCACCCGGCGCGTTTCACGACCGCGGCTTCCATCCGACCGGCGTCTGCGGCGCCTACGCCTCCACAGTGGCCGCGGGAGCGATCTACGGGCTGACGGTGGAACAACTGGCCGACGCCATGGGCCTCGCCGGTAGCCAGGCGAGCGGTACGTTCGAGTTCCTGGCCGACGGCAGCTGGTCGAAGCGCTTGCACCCGGGGTGGGCGGCGCATAGCGGTATTGTCGCGGCTCGGTTCGGCGCCGAAGGGTTCCGCGGACCGCGCACCACGTTCGAGGGTCGCTTCGGTCTGTTCCCGACCCACGTCGGGCCCGGCGACTGGGACATCTCTCGTATCGGCGCCGACCTGGGCCGCCGCTGGGAGCTGCTCGATATCGCCCTCAAGCCGTATCCGTGCTGCCACATGACCCACGCTTTCATCGACTGCGCCGCGCGGGCCCGTGCCGACGGCGTTCGCGCCGAAGACGTCGCGGCCATTGCCTGCTCGATCCACCCGCGAGAGATGCCGGTCGTCTGCGAACCGCTGGCCGTCAAGCACAACCCGCAGACCGAGTACGATGCCAAGTTCAGCCTGCCCTATTGCGTCGCAACGATGCTGGTTCGGGGACACGCCGACCTCGACGATTTCGCGGACGCCGCGGTACGCGACCCGGCCGTCGTGGCCGTAGCCCGGCGTGTCACCCACCAGGCCGACCCCGACAGCGACTACCCCGCACACTTCCCCGGCACCATGCGCATCGAACTCCGCACCGGACAGACGGTGGAGTACCGTGAGCCGCTCAACCGCGGTTGCCCCGAGCGCCCCCTCGATCGCGCGGAGGTGGAAGACAAGTTTCGTCGCAACGCCGCGCGCGCCCTACCGGCGAGACAGGCCGCGAGCGTCATCGAGGCGGTCACCGACTTGCCGCATCAACGCGATTTGGGGGTGCTGACCGCGGCTTTGCGGGGGCCGCGAGCGCGCTGAGCGCCTCGCGCAGGGCTGGCAGCTAGCGGTCCGCGGCGGCTTCCGTCGCCGGCGGGCGGGCGGGCATCGTTGGCGGATGGACGTAGAGCTCCATGCGCTCGGCTTTTGTGATCGGGCCAGACGCCGTTGTCGGCAGGCCGATCCGGTAGCGGATCGCACGCTGGTGGTCGTCACACAGACGGTCGACGCTATACACCTTGCCGAACTTCCAGAGCATGCGCGCGAAGTTCGTCTGTCCCTGCGCCAGCAACCGCGCCAGGATGCTCATCGCACCCCACGCCGCGCGAGCGCCCAGGTGCTTGCGCGCCAGCACCCCCTGCGTCATGACGAACTCCTCGTAAAACTTGCGCAGAGGCAGCTTCGTCGGCACGACGGCGTGTTGAACATCGAATAGACGATAGTCGCGAGACGCAAAGTTGCGGTTCTCCGTCATCCAGGTCTCCGTGCCCGGGTAAGGCGTGTTGATCGTCATGTGCACGACTTCCGGTACGGAGGTCGCCCACTCGCGTACGGCCGCAAAGCGCCGTTCGTCCCAGCTCGGATCGGCAATAATGTTGACGGCCACCGTCACGTCGAGCTTCCTTGCCGCCTCCAGAGCTTCCTCGTTCTGCCCGAGTCTGACGCGCTTGCGGTGAAGCTTCAGCCCTTCCTCGTCGATCGCCTCGATGCCGAGGAACATGTAGTGCAGGCCGAGGCGGCGCCAGCGCTCGAACACCTGACGATTGCGCAGCAGGACGTCGGCCCGGGTCTCGAGATAGTACTCCTTGCGGATTCCGCGGCGCTCCACTTCGTCGGCGATGGCGTGGCCGTGCTCCGGATGGATGAACGCCACGTCGTCCACGATGAAGACGTTGGGCTCGTCGATACCGGCGAGGTCTTCCGCGGCCGCCGCCGGCGTGTGCGGACGGTAGCTGCGGCCATAGAAGGTCCACGCACTGCAAAACACGCAATCCCACGGACAGCCGCGGGTGAATTCGACCGACGCGCACGGATCGAGCACGCCGATGAAGTACTTGTTGCGCCCCCGCGTCAGGTGGCGCGCCGGTGGGTAGTCGTCCAGATCGTCAATCAGGCGAGGCGGTGGCCCCTCGCCGGCCGCCGTTACCACGCCGGGAACGGCTTCAAGACCGCGACCGTTGCCGAGCGCTTCGACCACTTTCGCAGCCGGACCCTCGCCTTCGCCGCGAACGACACAGTCGATGGCACCGACTCCGTGCACCAGCAGCTCCGTCGCGATGAACGACGCGCTGTGCCCCCCCACCATGATACGGCAGTCAGGCAGTTCCAGCCGGGCGGCTTTGGACAGATCGATCACCTCCGGCACGTTAGCGAGGTAGTTCAGCGAAAACCCGATCACCTCCGGACGCCAGGTCTTCAGAATGTGGCGGTAGTGGTCCTGGCGGAACACCTGCAAGTCGAGCAACCGGACTTCGTGCCCCGCCCGTTCGATCGCGGTAGCAACCCGCTCGAGGCCGAGCGGCTCGAGCCGCAGGTAGATCTCTGTAAACAGCAAAGGGCTCGGATGAACGAGCAAGACCCGCATTGCGCACCTCCCTGCCCCCAGCGGAGAAGCCGCCCGCGCAACTTTGCGGAGCTGCGGACAGCAGCCTCCGCTGCGCTGGACTCGCCGCGCCGCAATCGCTGGGTAGATCTCTCCTACGGCCTGGGCGAATCGGGGTCAACCGCGCTACGACGGGCGCTCGCAACCGCCACGCACGTAGTAATACCAGTTGATCGAGGTCGCGACGGCGAAGAACACGATCGCACCGACGAAGAAGCCGGCCGCGGACTTGGTCCCGCCGCCGACCTGCGAAGCGCTCACGGACCAGGCAATCAAGACGTTGAATAGCAACGGCCCGTAGGCCGCAATCGCCGCCGTGAAGCCGATGACTCCCGCGCCCTGACGGGGATTTGCGGCGAAGATCACCGGGTACTGCCTGAAGGTCGAACCGTTGCCGATACCGGTGAATAGGAAGATGCCGAGCATCAAGACGACGAACAGCGGAAAACTGTCGAGAGAAGTCGGCGCCAGCGCGCCGGTGAAGATCAAGCCCAGAGCGCACGCAATAAGGCCCAAACCCGACACCTGAGTGAGAATGCCGCCGCCGGTCTTGTCTGCCAACCAGCCGAAGACCGGACGCGCGGCGGAACCGATCAGCGGGCCCAGGAACGCGAACTGGAGCGGGTCGGGGGCACCCTCGAAGCCCCCGTAAAGACTCTTGATCATCATCGGAAACGCCGCGGAGAACCCGGAGAACGAGCCGAAGGTCATGACGTAGGTGACGGTGCAGAACCAGGTGTGCTTGTTCTTGAAGATGTCGAGCTGTTCGGCGATCGAGGCCGTGAACGGGACACTGCGTAGCTGGGTCCAGCACACCGCACCGAGCACGAGCAAGAACGGGACGTACCAGAAGACAGCGTTCTGGAGCCACACGTCCGCTTGCTTCCCGGCCTGCACGTAAGTCTGTGGACCTCCCGCAACCGCCCCGAAGGCGGCAAAGCCGACGATCCATGGGGTCACGAACTGAGTCAGGCTGACACCGAAGTTACCGACGCCGGCCTGGATACCCAGCGCGGTGCCCTGCAGGCGCTTCGGGAAGAACAGGCTCGTGCTGGGCATGAACGAGGAGAAGTCGCCGCCGCCCATACCGGCGAGGAATGCCAGCAGCATGAACATCCACCAGGGCGTACCCGGATCCATGACCGCCAGGCCAAGGCCGATGCACGGAATCACCTTGAGCAGGTTGGCCACGCTGATCACTGCCCGCGTCCCGTAGATCGGGATCAAGAACATGTGCACCAACCGCAGCGTGCCGCCCGCCAGACCGGGCATCGCCGCCAACCAGAACAGCTCGGTTTCGGTGAACTTAAAGCCAATCCCCGGCAGGCGAACGACCAGGGCGCTGACCACGAACCACGTCGCGAAGGAAAATGTCAGCGACGCCGTGGTGAGCCACAGCGTACGCCAGGCCACGCCCGAACCGGTCCGACGCCAGAACGCCGGGTCTTCCTTGTCCCAGGCCGGCAGCCACGACCCCCCGCGGGGCTGCGTCCCCGTCGAACCCCGGGGCGTGGATGCCTCCGCGTCAGCTTTCATCCGTGACTCCCATCAGCCTTCGGTCGCGGCCCATGCGGGTGCCGCACCTCTCGGCGCAATGTATGCCTTCCTGTACAGGTGACCCGCACGCACCGCCGGACCCCGTCGCTGTAGTACCCATGTCGCGCAGTGGCGATAACCCGAATGCAGCGTCATTGCCCGCCCCGGCTTTCCGCGGTTATGCCCTGCTCTAAGGCGGCACCGCTCCTACGAATAGGGCATGGCTCTGTCAAGGCCCCCCTTGCGCGGGGCAAGTGGAGCGGACTCGCGCTTGCCCCATCGATCGTTTCCACGTTTAATGCGTACAGCGTCAGAAACGCGGAGGTGCGGCATGGGGCGGGAACCAGGTCGGCAGCCAGTGACGCAGCGGTTGGACTCGTTGGTGCATCAGCCGTTCAGGGTGCTTAATGGCCTTGTGGTGCACGCCCCGAGAGAGCCGCGCACACATGTGCCGGCGGTGACCGACAATGAACAAGGAGAGGCCGGGGACGCACGTGATCCGGCAGAGATGTTTCTCCAGGCAGTGGCCGATGTGCGGCCGTTGGCGGCCCGCGCGCGCGATCGCGTGGCCCGACCAGGCCCGGCTGCCGGCCCACGCCCCGTCTCCCATCCGGATGCCGAAGCGCTGGCGGAGCTATGCGATCTGGTGGCGGGCACGGCACCGTTCGATATCGCCGACGGCGACGAGTACGTGGAAGGTGCCGCGGTGGGCGTCGACCGACGGCTGCTCCGCCGCCTGCGAACCGGCGAGTTTGCCTACCAGGCCCATGTCGACCTGCACGGCCTGACGGCGGAGGAGGCTCGCTGCGCCGTGGACGCCTTCCTCTTCCGCGCTCATCTGAATCGCCACCGCTGCGTGCTGATCGTGCACGGACGCGGGCGCAACTCGAAGGATCAGATCCCCGTCCTCAAGACCCGACTCGTTTCGTGGCTGGCGCGCGGACAGTCGACACGGATGATCCTGGCCTTCACCTCGGCGCGCCCTTGCGACGGCGGCGCCGGCGCAATGTACGTGCTGCTGCGCCGAAACCGCGACCTGCGTCGGCCGATCCGCGTCACCGAAGGAGCCAGGTCTTGACGGCCGCCGGACGCATCTCCCCGACGAAGGTGACGTTGCTGGGCGTTGTCGGCGTGCTGGGCGCCGTCGCTGTCGCGCAGGAGATCTCCCAGGGGTTTCCGTCCAGCTTTGCCGTCCAGCTCGCTCGCGCCAAAGAGATCTACGTGGCCACCGAACGCAAGAACGGCGCCCGCAGCAACGCCGCACCGGTGTGGTTCGGCATCGTCGACAACGTCATTTACTTCGCGACCAAACCCGACAGCTACAAAGCCAGGCGCATCGGGCGGGGTAGTCCGGCGTGGGTGTCCGTGCAGGGCAAGCACGGACCGTTCATCAAGCTGAAGGCCACTCTCGTCAAAGATCCGGCGATCGCCGACCGCCTCGGCGAACTCTACGCGCAGAAATACTGGATGGCGTGGGCGGGCTTGTATCGCCCCGGGGCCGAGAAGATCGCCGATGGGAGCAATGTCCTCATCCGGTTGGCGCCGGAGTGAGGGGGGCGCGAGGCTGATCTGCGAGTTCTACTTGCCGGTTCCGGGCAGCTCGCCGCGACGGCGTAGCAGGGCGACGACGGGTTCGAACAGGCGGGCGTTGGTGGCGATGATTCCCGGCAGGAGCGGGTCGCGGCGGTTGAAAATCAGTGGCTGCGCGTGCCGGTCGGTGATGTGTCCGCCCGCCTCCACGATCAATGCGGCGCCGGCGCAGATGTCCCATTCGTTTTTCGGAGTGAGGCTGAACGTGCCGTCACCGTGCCCGGCCGCTATGAGCGCCAGTTTGTAAGCGACACTGCCCGTCAGCTCCACGCGGAAATCGTCCCGGAACGCGTCCCATTCGCCGCGCGCCGATTCCGAGCGGCTGGCAAGCATGCGGGCCGCGCTCAGGTCGGCGGTGTCGCTCACCCGCACCGGCTTCCCGTTGAGGGTCGTGCCGCGCCCCCTTTCGGCGGCGAACAACTCCTCGCGCACGGGATTGTAGATCACGCCGAGGATCGGAGCGCCCGCGTCGACCAGTGCGACGCACACGCAGAACTCCGGTATACGCTTGATAAATTCCTTGGTGCCGTCGAGTGGGTCGACCACCCACACCCGCCGGCGGGACAGCCGCTCCTCGGTGTCCCGGGTCTCCTCGGAAAGCCAGCCGTCCTCCGGGAACGCCGCCGCCACCATGCTGCGGATACACCGATCCGCTTCGACGTCAGCCTCGGTGACCGGACTGTCGTGACTCTTCTCGCTGACCGTGTACGCCCCTTCGTACCAGCGGCGAACGATCGCGCCGCCGGCAGAAGCCGCTTCGATAGCGACGGTCAACTCACGCGATGGCGGTTGCGTCATGCATTCTCCGTTCGGGCGCGGTACTGGCTCTGCAGACTCGCCAACAATGACTCACGCCGCTCGTACAGCCGGCGCTGGGGGCGGCCGGGGTGGTTTGCCAGCGCGTAAGCGGTGAGCACCGGCAGCGCAACCGTGGCGTCACAGTAGCAGACGACGGTGTCGGGTAGTGCTTCCGGGTCGACCTTGCCCCAGCTCACCGCTTCGCCCGGTGTTGCGCCGGACAATCCGCCGGTGTCGACCCGCGCGTCGGTCATCTGCAGATAGTAGTCGTGGCCACTCTCCGCGAGTCCGAGAACCTCCTGGATCTGGGGTTCGGTCTGCAGCACGAAGTTCTTGGGCGAGCCCCCGCCGACGATCAGCACGGCGCTCTTCCCCCCGGCTTGCTTGGCCCCCAGCACGATGGCGGCGGTCTCGTTGACGTCACGCGACACGTCGAACTGCAGCCGGTTGCCGAGCAACGCCATTGCCGCCACGTTCATGCCGATGGAACTGTCGCCCGGGGACGACGTGTAGATCGGGATGCCGAATTCGTGTGCCGTGGCGAGGATCGATCGCCGCTCCTTGCCCAGCACCCGTTCGCGTTCTCCCACGTACGCGCCGACGCGGTAATGGAATTCGGCCGTCCCCATGGGCCGCTGGAACTCCGGCGCCGCGATGACGGTGCGGAAAAAGGCGTCGGTCTCCAACAGGACCTTGTAGTCGAAGAAGATGTCGTAGATGCGAACGATCCCCTGTTCGCGCAGCTCGACGTCGTTGGCGAACGGCGTGCCGTGATGGAGTTCGAGCCCGATGCCGTAGTGCGCGTCGTGATAGAGATTGGCGCCCGTGCTGGTCACCCAGTCGATGAACCCACGCTCCATCAAGGGGATCAGCGTCGCAATGCCCAGACCGGCCGGTGTCAGTGCTCCGGTCAGGCTCACCCCGACCGTCACGTCGTCGGCGAGAACCTTGCGCGCGAAGAGCTGACAGAGCTCGCGCAGCCGGGCACCGTTGTAGGCGAGCAGACTGCCGTCAACGAGCTCGGTAACGGTAGTCGCGGCCGTGATCGGGCGCGGTTCGATGCGGGGGTGTCGGTCGAGACGAGACGAACGGCCGGCCAATGTCGTCCTCCTGGTGCACGTTGGTCTAACGTCCTCGGGTCACGGAATCAAATGAGTCCGAAGTCCCCGGTCACAGGTCGCCCACGCCGAAGCCACCTACCAGTGGCGCTCGCGCCCCATGGCCGACCTTGGCTTTGCCGATTACTACGAGGCGCTCGAGGTGTACCGCTATCTCGATCCGCGCCGTGTCGTCCTGCCCGCAGACGCCGCCCCGGCGCACTTCGGCGAGCCTGCGACTCCGTGCGCGGGCCGGGCAGAATCGTAGTCTTTACTGGTTACTGTTACACGATCTTGACGGAGTTGCCGTTTCGCTATATGTTCGCCCGCGAAAGGGCGCCACATCCTGTTCCATCGCAAGCGGCATCCGCGCAGATGGGTCCGGCGGAGATCACGGCGTTCCTGACTGCGCTGGCGGTGCAGCAGAGCGTGAGCGCGTCGACGCAGAATCAGGCGTTGTCGGCGTTGCTCTTCCTGTACCGGGAGGTGTTGGGCTGCGATCCGGGCTGGCTCGATGGGATCGTGCGCGCCAGGCGGCCGCGGCGGCTGCCGGTAGTGCTAACCCGAGCGGAGGTCGGTGAGCTTCTGGGCGGCCTCGCCGGCGTGCACTGGCTCATGGCGATGCTCATGTACGGTGCCGGTTTGCGCTTGCGGGTGAAGGACCTCGATTTCGAGCGTGGCGAGATCGTTGTGCGTGAGGGGAAGGGGACAAGGACCGCGTGACGATGTTGCCGGCGGTGGTCAAGGAACCGCTGCTGGTGCATCTCGATCGCGTCCGGCGCCGGCACGAGGCGGATCTGCAGGCGGGGTTTGGGTGCGTGCAGTTGCCGGACGCGCTGGCGCGCAAGTATCCGACGGCGAACCGGGAGTGGGGGTGGCAATGGGTATTCCCGGCGGCGAGGATCTGTCGCGACCCGCGCTATGGCGAGCCGCAGCGGTATCATATCCACGAATCGGTGTTGCAGAAAGCGATCCACGCGACGGCGGGCACCGGGCCATTCTGCCGGATTGAGGCTGCCCCTCGTGCCCGCCGCGCGTGAGTTCCGGGCGTTCGGCTTTGACTCCGTACACGTACTCAGCGAAGCGGTACACGTACTCGTACACGGACTGAGGACCCGCGGCGGTGAAGTTGGACCACGAACGGTTGGACGTTTACCAGGTGAGCTTGGAATTTGCCGCCTGGTCGTACGAACGCGCCAGGAGGCTGAAGTCCGTGGATCGACATTCTCGCGACCAACTCTTGCGCGCCTCTCAGTCCATCGCCCTGAACATCGCGGAGGGTTGCGGGAAAGTGCCGTCACCCGAACGGCGAAGGTACCTTCAGATTGCTGGTGGATCGGCACGGGAGTGCGGCGCAATCCTGGACATCCTTCACCGCTGTGAGGTGATCGCGGAGCCGCAGTGGAAGAGCGGCAAAGAGCTGCTGGTGCGCATCGTCGCCATGTTGACGCGGATGACGGATCACTGCGCCGATCGGGTGCGGGAGGGAGTGGCCGTGTACGAGTACGTGAACGAGTACGAGTACGGCGAAGAGGCCGGCTCGGCGGCGCCCGCAGGTGGAGGATCAAGTCACTGCACGCGACGGCGGGCACCGGGCCATTCTGCCGGATTGAGGCTGCCCCTCGTGCCCGCCGCGCGCGAGTT
>JAKLJW010000002.1:216875-223670 GCA_023150935.1 Candidatus Binatia bacterium
ACTGCACGCGACGGCGGGCACCGGGCCATTCTGCCGGATTGAGGCTGCCCCTCGTGCCCGCCGCGCGTGAGTTCCGGCCGTTAGCCCGCACGCGAGAGAAGCCGATGACCGCTGAGCGCGTACTCAAGCTACTCGAGGTCCTGCGTGACGCGGGCGTCGAAGCAGTGCTCGACGGGGGCTGGGGCGTCGACGCGCTGCTCGGATTCGAGACGCGCAAGCACGAGGATCTCGATCTGGTCGTCGATCTAGCAGACGTCCAGGATATCCAGGCCGCTCTTCACCCGCTCGGCTTCTCCATTCACGAGGATCACCTCCCGGTCCGCTTTGTTCTTCGATCTCGAACAGGCGAGCAACTGGACTTTCACACGGTCACGTTTGACGAGGAGGGTGGCGGCCTGCAACCACAACCGAACGGGGGCGTGTTTCGCTATCCGCCGGAAGGCTTCGTGGCGGGCCGCGTCGAAGGCCACGAGGTGCGGTGCATTGGGCCGGAGGTTCAGATTCTCTGCCACCTCGGGTATGAACCCACCACGAAGGATGCGCGCGATGTACTTGCGTTGTGTCGCTCTTTCGGCCTCGCCATTCCCGCGGCATACGCCGGGTTTGCCAGCCGGAGTGCGGGCTAACAAGGCAATGGAGCTGACCAGCCGCGGTCGGTGGCGTGCGGGGGCGGGTGCTCGCCGGCCGCCGCAATCGGGTGGTTGACACGGCGGCGGCCGGCGATTGAGACTGCGGGGCATGCGGCGGCCGGCAGCTCATTGCCGAGCCGTTAGGCGGTAGTTACCATCGAGACGTCGATCCACTGAAGGAGGAGAACTGTGATGAAAACGCTGTTAATCGCTGTCGCTGCAACACTTGTCGCCGGCACGGCCAGCGCCAGTGTTCCGCTGTTTGCGGCCAAGTGCGGTCAGGGTATCACCGCCGATTCCAACGCCAAAGGCCAGGTTCGCGTGAACGGCAAGGTGGCGAAGCTCATCAACAGACCGGACGGGCAGATCACGGCTCAGTCGGGCGGCGTCTATGTCGACATCACGCCCCAGGGCGATCAGCCGCCGCGGGTCACGTACACGGCCAAGGACAAGTCCATCGGCACCTGCGAGATCCTGTCGTTTGCAGCACCGGCCGGACGTTCGGCCGCACCCACCGGCGGCCACCGTGCGTCGGCGTCCGAACGGGCCGGTCAGGGCCAGTTCGACGCGCGTGGCCCAGTTCGCTGCGCGGAACGCGCCGGGCAGCCGATGCAGCAGTGCCAGGCCGCTGTGGCCCGCGATCCGGGTGGCACGGCGACGATCGTCATCACCCGCCCCGACGGCCGCAAGCGCTTCGTCTTCTTCGAGAACGGCAATCCGGTCAGCGCCGACCTGAGCCAGGCCGACGGTAACATGGAGTTCCGCGGGTCCAAGGGCGGCGACGTCTACTACATCGAGGCCGGCAACGAGCGCTACGAGATCGTCGAGGCGTTCATCTTCGGCGGCTGACCTAGCGAACGCGATGGACGGTGGCGCGCGCTCGGGCATGTAAAGGAGAGTTCTGGTTCTGCCCGCGCCGCCTCATCCAGTCCCGAACCCAACAATGTCGCGTATCTGCCGCCTCTTCGTGATTACGTTCGCCGCGCTGTACGCGGCGGCCTTCGCGCTGTACCTGGTCGGCACTTACGGCTGGTTCGGCAGCCCTCGTGGGCCGCTGGCGGGGGTGTTCCTCGTGCCGCTGGGGCTGCCGTGGAACCAGTGGCTCGATGCTCTGCCGCCAGCCATGCTGCCGGCTGCCGCCGTCGCCGCGCCGGCGCTGAACCTGCTGTTGTTGTGGAGCCTGTGCCGATGGAGGCTGCGGATATGAGGGCCATGTTTGCAGTTGGTGCGCTAACCGTGTTGGTCGCGACGACCGTTGGTGTGGCGGGAGACGCCAAAGCAGCCGCTCCGCCGCTGGCCGGCACGCAGTGGCGGCTCGTCGAGTTCCGGTCGATGGACGATGGCCAGGGAACCACCCGCCCGAGCGCAGGGACGGTCTACACCATGTGGCTGCATGGTGACGGCACCGTCGCCATGCAGCTCAACTGCAACCGCGCCACCGGCACCTGGTCCGCGCGGCCGGGCAGCGAGGCCACGAGCGGCCAGTTCGAGTTCGGTCCGCTCGCGGCAACGCGCGCGCTGTGCCCGCCCCCGAGCATGGACGAGAGCATCGTCGCTCAGTCCCGCTATATCCGCTCCTACCTGCTCAAGGACGGCCGGTTGTATCTGAGCCTGATGGCGGACGGCGGCATCTACGTGTGGGCGCGCGAGTCGAGCGCCTCCTCCGCAACCGACGTCGCTGCGGCCCCTGAGAACGGCGGGCCACGTAACTGGGAGGTCGTCCGTACGCTGAACCTGCGTGAGCAACCGGGCACGTCGGCGCGGATTCTCGCCACGTACCGCCCGGGCACGGTCCTCGACAATCTCGGCTGCCGGCGTGCCAAGGGGCGCATCTGGTGCGACGTACAGCAACTCGGCGGTGGCCCGCGGGGTTATGTGGCCGCGGAAAACCTCCGGCCGGCGATCTCACCCGATGGCAGCGCCGCGATGGGTGCGGACGATTCCGCGCTGCGCGCGGGCCAGGGCCAGTTCGATGCGACCGGGCCGCTGCCCTGCGCATTTGCGCCCGGCCAGCCGATGGGCCAATGCGAACTCGGCGTCGCTCGCGCAGGCGGGGGTTACGCCACGGTCGTCATCAAGAAGCCCGACGGCCGCACCCGCGCGATCTTCTTCCGCATGGGCCGGCCCATCGGTGCCGACGTCAGCGAGTCGGAAGGCCGCCTCGAGTTCGAGGCGACGAAGGACGGCGACCTGCACCGCATTCGCGTCGGGAACGAGCGTTACGAAATCCCGGATGCAGTCGTCTTCGGCGGCTGATGCCTACCTCTCCGGACCATTACGAACCGCACCGCCTAACAACCGGTTGCAGCGGACGGTCCGCTGCGCGGCCCGCCGCTGAACCGGAACGTTAGGCTCGGGAGCCGCAACAGTACGGGGGGCAAATGGCCTTGATCGCGTGTTCAGAGTGTGGTGCTCAGATCTCCGATAGGGCGCCGGCCTGCGTGACGTGTGGTTGTCCAGTCCCCAAGAAGGCCGAAGAGCCGAAGCCCAGGGTCGTCGGGATCAACGCTGCGGACCCCGACAAGACCCTGGCGACCGGAGGCCCAGAAGCGAGCGAGGAGATTCGGCATGCGGAGCAGCAGATCAGGAACGCCTGCATTGCGGCAGTGGTGGCCGGCGCCATAACCGCGGTCGTGGGGGTGGCGGCCGGATCCCTCGCCTTCTTCGATGGTCTACTAGTCTTCGGGCTGGCCTATGGCGTGTACCGAAGAAGCCGAGCCAGTGCAGTCGTCCTACTTGTGTATTTCGTCATCTCGAAGATCGCGATGCTGGGGCAACTGTCGGTCTTGAACATGACTGCCCGTGTTTCCGCTATCTCGGTAAGCATTTTTCTTTGCTACTATTTCGTCCAGGGCGTACGGGGGACCATCTTGTACCATCGGCGCGCCCTTGAGAAGGGAGAACACCGCGGAACTGCGGAAACCAAACAATGCCCGCAGTGTGCAGAGCAGATCAGGATTGAGGCCTCGGCGTGTCGTTTCTGTGGCTATGAATTCAGCACAGAAGACTTTGCGCCTGTCCGCAGATACCAAGAGCTTCGGGCATCAATTCAAGCCGACGAACAAACCGCCAAGCAACTTCGTCGCTCGATTCGAGTTGATACCGCAGTGGGGTCGCTCTTCATGGTCCCTGGCGTATTGATCGGGATGGTTTCAGCGGTAGGTATTGTTACTGGTTCGGGTGCGCGAGGCACGTTCCTGATCTTCCTTTTCGTCTCGGCGTTGCTCATCGCGCCGGGGCTCGCGTATGCACGAAGAAACAAGGCCCGCAATGCTGATCTGAACGCCCTCGATGCACGCGTCGCTTCTGCAAATTCCGAGGCGGATGCCATTCAGCAGACAAGGAAGATCGCTGGCGCCGTCGGTAATGCGATTCTTGGCCCACAAGCTTCGCCAAGTGGCGGAGGGGCACAAGAACCAGCGGCCGCAGGAAACCAACCGGCACAGGGACCGAGCCCGTGGGGTGCAGCGGCTGGCGCAGGCGTTGTAGGGGGAGCCATTGCCGGGCTGCTCGCCTCGTCCGGTGACGGGAAACTGGGCTTTGGTGCCTTCGTAGTGTTCATGCTGATGATGATGGGCATCAACGGAGGCGGCCGCAAGACGTTGGCGATGGTGCTGTTCCCGGCGGTGGCGGCACTTGTCATCGCTATCCTGAAGAAGTGAAAGAAGACGTTTCCGAACCAGAGGGTGCAGGCGACGCAATGCCCGCACGCCTGAGCGCCACGACGTTCGGCTCCGGTCAACGGGCTTTCCAGATGGTCGCTGTTCGGCTCTTTCGGATGGCCCGGTCGTAAGTTGCAAGGGGAAAGTGATGCGTACGCGCCGTAGCGACAATCAGCCGATCCGCTGGGTCTCCATGGAAAGATGCAGGCAGACCATTGAGGGCGATCACGATTTCGACGTCGAGCGGAGCGATTTCGACTACGGCGGCACCCGCCGCCTCTCGTATCCAAACGTCGAAAGGTCGGTCCAGCACGAGCCGTCCCTTCGCGTACAGCATCTGAGCCTCCCAGAGGCTTACCGCCGCCAGGCGGAGTTCCGCGCGCGACGCCAGTCGGTCCAGTGCCCTACGCTCGCGGGTCGGAAGCCGATCGGAGCCGAGCAGCCACCAGAGCCAAACGTGCGTGTCCAGGAGAATTCTCACCGAGCTGCCTCGAACTCCGCTTCATCAATCACTGATTCTTCTGGTTCACCCTTTAGTTCTCCAGAACCTCGAAGAACCTCCCACGCCTTGGGGGCGACCTTGCCTGCCTTCGGCGCCGGCGTAAGCCGGGCGACAACCTTGCCCCGTCGCTTGATGTCCACCAGTTCTCCTCCGATTTCGACCCGTCGAATCAGCTCAAGGCAGTTCGCACGGAACTGCGTCACCGAAATGTCCATGCTCAAATCCTATATGGCCATTTCCGATCAAGCAACAGGAGGTAGTGCCGAACAGAGCGCTCCACCCGACCGCGGCCACGAGCCGGCGTTGGAAAGTCGAAGCGGCGCTCCAGCCGCGGCGGGTGAGCGCAAGGCGTTAGGCCGCGCGACGGGAACGTTTGGAAGCGCCGATGAACTCCAACCGATCGAGAGTGTCCGGGAAGCGACGCACGAGCAGGATGAGCGCAGCAGCCTGTTCGTTGGGCTTGCTCCGGCCTTGCTCCCATCGCTCCAGGGTACGCTGATTGATGCGTAGCTTCCGCGCGAACACGCCTTGCGACATCTTGAGCCGTTCTCTGGTGTCGCGCACCAATGTCGCTGTTACCCGCGGGAGAGGCGGTGCGGCCAGCTCGTGGGTGCGGAGCGTAAGCTTGCCCTCGCGGTGGGCCCGCATGGCGTGCACGCCCTCGACTAGTTCGCCGAAGAGATCGCGCCGCTTGGGTTTCATTGGATCACCTTGTCCTTTTCCGAGGCGCCTGCCGCCGCGCCAAGCGCGCCTGCCGTTCTGCGTTGATGGCGGCCTTGAGGGTGCGCTTCTGGGTGGGCGTGAGGTCCTTGAGTTCGTCTTTTCCATAGAGCGTCATGAACCAGATCTGCGCGTCTTCGCTGAAGTGGTAGTAAATGACGCGCAGTCCACCACGCGTTCCCTTGCCACGTCGTGGATCGGGCCAGCGCATTTTGCGAAAGCCACCGGTGTGTGGCATCACCGCGCCCGCGTCGGGATTGGAAAGCAGCGCCTCCTGCAAGCCCCGATACTGGTCGTCGCTCAGGTAGGACGGCAAGAGCAGGGTGAAGGCTGGCGCCTCGATGAACAGCATAAGAGACCATGCGCAACCTGCGTATAGCAAGCAAGCGAGGGCCTAACAAGCGCATGGAGCGGACCGGCATGATCTGGGTTACCTGTCGCGAGCGTCGCTGCGCCGGCCGCTCATGCGCAGGACGTTAGGGTTGTCGAGTGCCGGTGGGACCGGTTGAGGCAAGGGTCCAGATGACATATCCTGCGCTCATGGCGACAAGCGTCGAGAGGTTGGCTGAGCAGGCCTTGAAGCTGCCGAGCGCATCCCGTGCCCGGCTCGCGGATCTCATAGTCGAGAGCCTCGATGCCGACGATCTGGGACGCATCGACCGACTGTGGGCCGCGGAAGCCAGGCGCAGGCGGGACGAGGTTCGCGCCGGGCGCGTGAAGACAGTTCCAGGTGCCGCGGGGCGTCGGAGGGTACGCGACGCCCTCCGGCGATGAGATATGAATTCCACCCGGAAGCTCTCGCAGAGTATGAGGCGGCAGCTCTCTACTATGCCGAGCGCGATCCGGCGGTGGCGCAGCGGTTCGTCGCGGCCGTCGAAGACGCGATCGACCGAATTCTCGATGCGCCGACACGGTGCCGGGTCCTCGACGAGGATGTCCGGCGCTGCCTCACACGGGTGTTCCCGTACGGCGTGCTCTACACCATCGAGCCGGAATTCGTTCTCATCGTTGCAGTCATGCACTGCAGTCGCGAGCCCGGGTATTGGAAGCGTCGCGTCGCGAAACCCTAACTCGGCCGCTGCACCCGACGGCGCGGCACGGGCGCTTCATTTCACCGCCGCGCCGCGGGTGATCGGCAAGCCGTTCGGCTTTGACTCCGTACACGTACTCAGCGAAGCGGTACACGTACTCGTACACGGACTGATGACCCGCGGCGGTGAAGTTGGACCACGAACGGTTGGACGTTTACCAGGTGAGCTTGGAATTTGCCGCCTGGTCGTAC